>URVF01000167.1 GCA_900551185.1 uncultured Collinsella sp.
GTCTCGTGGGCTCGGAGATGTGTATAAGAGACAGATCATGGGCTTTGTAATGAGCGACGGCATGGAAAACCCCAAGACCAAGGGCCAGACTTACAAGCTGTCGCGCGAAATCGCCAAGCGTTTTGGCGAGAAGAACACGACGACCGTCTGCGGCACGCTCAAGGGCATCGGATCGGACAAGGGTCCGCTCCGCAGCTGTCCCGGTTGCATCGACGATGCCGTCGAAATCGCCTGCGATGTGCTAAAGCAGCTCGCCGAGTAAGCGGCAGCAACAGAAAAACGACGGCCGGCGCGCTTGGGATCCATCCAAAAGCACGCCGGCCGTCGCCGTTAGAACTCGGCAAATTCGGGAGCGCCGACCTCAATCTCCTCGCGCCCCGCCATAAGCTCGCGCATCTTAGCGCAAAACGGCTCCTGCTCCCCCGCCTTAAACACCAAATGAATCGTCACGGTATCCGCGAAATCGGTATCCGAAACCTTGGCACCCGAATCCTGCGCCAAACGAAGCACCTGCTCATACTGTGGATAGGCCACATGTACGTCAAGGGGCACGACGCTCGTCATCTCGACGATCTGCCCAGCCTCCCGAGCAGCTGCCACCGCCGCCTGCGTCACCGCGGTATAGGCGCGCACCAATCCACCAGGCCCCAACAGCGTGCCACCAAAATAGCGCGTCACTACGCAGCAAACATTTTTGAGCTCTGCGCCGCGCAGCACCTCGAGCGTCGGCATACCGCTCGTGCGGCTCGGCTCACCATCATCGCTCTGGCGCTCGCGTCCATCGACTAAAATCCACGCGGGAACATTGTGCCGAGCGTCGTAATGACGCTTGCGAACCATCTCGATAAAGGCATTCGCCTCATCCTCGGACTCAATATGGACCAGCTGGGCAATAAACCGGCTCTTGCGGTCAACGAACTCGCCCGTAGCCTCAATATTCGATTGCAGAGTAAAATAGCTGTCCAACAAAGCCCCTCAACAAAATAAAGCGCAGCAACAAACAGCCTCAATAATACGGCAAAGACAGCACCGTTGACCTCGCCAACAAGAACGGAAACGCCAATGATACCGTCACCAACAGCGAGAACCCGTCAGTGCGAGCAAGGTGCCTTGAAAGACAAGGGCATTGACCTTATGGTCATGCCCGAAGGCTTGAAAGGCAGATTGCCGCGCTGACGGGTTCGCAGCGTCAACAAAGTGCTGAGTGGGCCGATAAGCCGGGTTCTGTCGTGAACGGTCATTTATCTTGTCTGCACGTTACCGTGCAGCTCCACGCACGCTACCCGAACGCGGACCGGGCCGGCCCATAGCGTTCCTATTCGCGCTTGCTCCGGATGGGGCTTGCCAAGCCGCCGTGTTACCACGACGCTGGTGGTCTCTTACACCACCGTTTCAGCTTTTCCCTTTACGCCTTGCGGCGCAGGTGGGAGTCTTCTTTTCTGCGGCGCTTTCCGTCGGATCACTCCGCCCGGCCGTTAGCCGGCATCCCGCCCTCTGGAGCCCGGACTTTCCTCACGCGTGCTGCAAGCAGCACATCGCGCGACCGTCTGGCCCACTCAGCAGTGCAAGAGTGTAGCACACCGTTGCCGCAGGCAATGGCACAACGCAAGCGTTCGACACGATAAACCAAGAACCGCCCATGCGTTACAATGGTCCTGTCGATGGGCAACGTCGTCAGTCGAGACACGACCGCGCTCCGCACCCCTCCGTCTACTCGGTGTGTTCCCGCCTCCTCCCCGAGGCGGGATGTCGGCATTTTTCATGCACCGACAACCAAATAGCCTGTGGCCAGCCCGGGCAGCACCGCGCACCTCGGCTGCAAATGCAAAAAGGGACCCGTCCATTGCGGACGGATCCCTTAAAACAAGTGATCGTCAAACCGATTTACTCGGCGTCAGTCTCCTCGTCCTTCTTCTCGGAAGGCAGCGGGGTAACCTCGATCTCGACGCCCAGAGTCTCAGCAGCAGACTTCATGGACAGGGAGATACGACGACGGTCGAGGTCGATCTCCATGACCTTGACCTGGACCTTGTCACCCACGTGGGTGACCTGAGAAGGCTGATCGACGTGCTTGTTGGCCATCTCGGAGATGTGCACCAGGCCCTCGATGCCCTCGCCCAGGTCGACGAAAGCGCCGAACGGGACAAGCTTGGTCACAGTGCCCTCGACGATAGCGCCGACGGGGTACTTCTTGACCAGTGCGCGCCACGGATCCTCGGTGGTCTGCTTGAGACCCAGGGAGATGCGCTCGCGGTTGAGATCGACGTCGAGAACCTCGACCTCGACCTCCTGGCCGACCTTGACAACCTCGGAAGGATGGTTGACGTGGTTCCAGGAGAGCTCGGAGATGTGGATGAGGCCGTCGATACCGCCGAGGTCGACGAAGGCGCCGAAGTCGACGATGGAGGAAACGGTGCCCTGGAGACGCATGCCGGACTTGAGCTTGGACAGGATCTCGGAGCGCTCGGCCTTACGGGACTCCTCGAGCACGACGCGACGGGAGAGGACGACGTTGTTGCGGTTGCGGTCCATCTCGATGACGCGGGCCTCGATGCGGGTGCCCATGTAGGAGGTGAGGTCCTTGACACGACGGAGGTCGACGAGGGAAGCGGGCAGGAAGCCACGCAGGCCGATGTCGAGAATCAGGCCGCCCTTGACAACCTCGATAACCTCGCCCTCGACGTTCTCTCCGGAGTTGAACTTCTCCTCGATGCGGTTCCAAGCACGCTCGTACTCGGCACGCTTCTTGGACAGGACCAGACGACCGTCCTTGTCCTCCTTCTGGAGAACCAGAGCCTCGATGGGATCACCGAGTGCAACGATGTCTGCAGGGTTAGCGTCCTTGCGGATGGACAGCTCGCGAACCGGGATAACGCCCTCGGACTTGAATCCGATGTCAACGAGCACCTCGTCATGCTCGATCTTAACGACAGTGCCGTTAACGAGATCGCCCTCATCAAAGTCGGTAATCGTACCGTCGATGAGGTTGTTCATCTCCTCCTCGTTGACATCGTCAAGAGAGAAAATGGACGAGTTCTGAATCTCACTCAAAGGTGGACCCCTTTCGAACTACGGGGCCCCGATTGCTAGGACCTACAGAAGGGTGCGACAAGCACACAACGTTTAGGAACACTCGGGAGCCGACAGATACTAATGTGACGCTTATGCAATCACGTTCGTATAGGTTACGGGGAAATGAGTTCGATTTCAAGCGTGAACTGCGATTTTTTACTCGTGTGGAGACTTTTTCGTAATCTTGTGAACACACGTCTCCGCAACTTGACGATAACCAGCCAGGCATTTGGCTTTGGGGTAAAGTATCCGGAGCCAACGATTCTAGATCGATTTTTCGAGAAAGGTGCCCGCGTGCTCAAAGCAGTCGTTTTCGATATGGACGAAACGCTTCTTAGCATCAACCTTAACGCGTTCATCCTTCGCTATTTTAAGGATGTCTCTTCGATGCTCGCGGATATCGGGCGCCGCAGTCGCGGTGGCACGATGGCACGCCTCGGCACCATCCTGGTCGACCTCAACGCCAATCGCCGCAGCGGCACGGATAACCGCACCAATCTTGAGTTTTACCGCACCGAGGTCGAGCGCAGGTGCGGCATCTGCCTCTCCGATCCCTTCATCTACGAGGCGTTTACTTACTACGACCGCGAAGTTCTTCCGTACAAGAATGACGAACTCATTAACGCCCACGCTATGCCGGGCGCGCACGCCGCGCTCCAGGCCGTACAGGACGCTGGACTGCGTTGTGCGCTCTTTACCAACCCCAGCTTTCCCCAGGGGGCCATCGAGTGCCGCATGGGCTGGGGC
>URVF01000168.1 GCA_900551185.1 uncultured Collinsella sp.
GAACTATCCGCTGCTGCACCAGAACAGCCAGATCGTGATGCTCAACCGCAAGCTCGACGAGCTCGCCCACAAAGGCCGCCCCATCACCGCGCGCGACGGCATCGACAAGCTGGCCAAGCAGCGTATGCCGCGCTACCGCGCCTGGGCCGACTACATCATCGACTCACGCGACTGCGCCGCCAACACCGCCCATGCGCTCCTCGACACCCTCCCACCCGCTCTCTAACCAAAACCACCACAAAGGGGACAGGCACCTTTGTGGTGGTTTTTCAACCGCAAAGGAAGCAACCATGAAAGCACTCGTCATTAACGGCCCCAACCTCAACATGCTCGGCATTCGCGAGCCAGGCATCTACGGCAGCGACAACTACGATCGCTTAGTGCAGATCTGCCAGGAAGCGGGTGCCGCACAGGGCTTCGACGAGGTCGAGGTCTTCCAGTCTAACCACGAGGGCAGCATCGTCGACAAGATCCAGGAGGCCTACGGCAAGGTCGACGGCATCGTCATAAACCCGGCAGCCTACACGCACACCAGCGTGGCAATCCTTGACGCCCTCAAGGCCGTCGCCATCCCTGCCGTCGAGGTGCACATCAGCGCCGTAGAGACGCGCGAGGACTTCCGCCAGGTGAGCTACGCACGCCTAGCCTGCTTCGCCACCATCACCGGCGAAGGCCTGCAGGGCTACGCCCACGCGCTGGAGCTGCTGAGGGAGCATCTCGAAAAGTAAAATGCCAACCCCAACAAACAGCAGCGGCTTGCTCGCGCTCGGCTCCAGCAGCACACAAGATGAAAAAAGCCCAGACCACCAAGCGGTCTGGGCTTAATAAACGATGGTGCTCCATGGCGGATTCGAACCGTCGACCTTGGGATTAGAAGTCCCCTGCTCTATCCAACTGAGCTAATGGAGCAAATAACCGCACGCCCAAGCAAGCACAAGCCTGTCGGGCGCAAATAATTATAACCTAGTTGAACTGCTCGCGGTACGCCTTGCAGACCTCATCAACCGGGCCGTCCATGCGAAGGTCGCCCTTCTCAATCCAAACGGCGCGCTGGCAGATGCGCTCAACCTGCTCCATGGAGTGCGAAACGAACAGAACCGTCACGTCGCCGCTCTGGATAAAGTGCTGAATACGCGCCTCGCACTTTTGCTGGAAGAACACATCGCCGACGGACAGCGTCTCGTCAACGATCAGAATATCGGGCTCGGTGATCGTCGCGATTGCAAAGGCAATACGCGCCACCATGCCCGAGGAGAAGTTCTTAAGCGGCATGTCGACAAAGTTCTGCAGCTCAGCGAACTCGATAATGCCGTCAAAGTTGGCGTCGATGAACTCCTTGGTGTAGCCGAGCAGGGCACCGTTCAGATAGATGTTCTCGCGGGCGGTCAGCTCGGGGTCAAAGCCGGCACCAAGCTCAATCAGCGGCGCGATGTTACCGTGCACCTTAACGCTGCCCTCACTGGGCTCAAGCACGCCAGCGATGATCTTGAGCATCGTAGACTTGCCGGAACCATTGGTGCCGACCAGACCCACAACTTCGCCGCGATGAATATCGAACGAGATGTGCTTAAGCGCCCGAAACTCCTCAAAGAACAGCTCGTGCTTGGCAAGCTTAATGAAGTACTCCTTGAGGTTGGTCAGCGACTCGGACGCCATGTTAAAGATCATGGTGACGTCGTCGACCTCGACAGCCAGAGGCTGCTCGCTGTAATCAACAACAGATTCAGTCATCACAGCACTCCTTAGATGTAGAGGATGAACTTACGCTCGGACTTATGGAACACGGTATAGCCAATGGCAAGCGCAAGAACCGCCCAAGCAACGCACATACCAAACGTCATAAGCGAAGGCGTGGTCTGGAACAGGAAGATATCGCGCATAAACTGCAGATAGTTGTACATGGGGTTCGCATATACCAAGATACGGACAATATGGGGCATCTGCGCAACAAAATCGGTCGTCCAAAAGATGGGCGTGATATAGGTCCACGCCGTGATGACAACGCTCCACAGATGCATGACATCACGGAAGAAGACCGTGAGAGCGGAGAGCATCATGCCCAGGCCCATGCAGAAGCACATAAGCAGCAGTAGGCAGACAGGCAGCAGAATAAGGTGCCAAGAAGGCATAACACGGAACCACAGCATAACAATAGCTACGGCGACCAGAGAGAAGGCAAAGTTAACCAGCGAGAAGAGCACCTTCTGCACCGGGAAGACCCAGCGGTGCACTTTAACCTTCTTGAGCAGCGGAGCCGCGCCCACGATCGACGTCAGGGCCTGGTTCGTAGACTCGGACATGACGGCAAAGGTGACGTTACCCACGATCAAGTACAGCGGGTACATCTCGGGCGTAATTGAGCCATTGCGGCCCTGGGCGAAAATCGTCGAGAACACGATGGCCATGACGATCATCATCAGCAGCGGGTTGAGCACCGACCATGCGACGCCCAGAACGCTACGGCGATACTTGATCTTAAAATCCTTGGTAACCAGCTGACGAAGGATAAACGCATCCTTCTCAAATTCGTTCTTAGCAAACGTCGCAGGCAGACTGCGAGTTTCTTGTTGCTTTGTCTGATCCGACACGGATGCAACTCCTTTACTCGTAATCGTTGACAAACGAACAGTATAGACCCGACGACCATGCAAACGATTCACGCAACAAAACTGGAGAACTAACCCACATCTTAGGATGCCATGACCAAACGGCTATACTTTCAAGGATTGAATGTATAAGGAGCATTGAATGAATTCTGAATCCATCGCCGTCATCATCCCCTGCTACAACGAAGCGCTCACGATCGGCAAAGTCATCGACGACTTTCACCGCGAGCTTCCGCAAGCGACGGTCTATGTCTATGACAACAACTCGTCGGACGATACCTCACGCATCGCCACCGAGCACGGCGCCACGGTCCGCTTTGAGCCCCGTCAGGGAAAGGGCAACGTGTGCCGCCAGATGTTTCGCGACATCGACGCCGATTGCTACCTGATGGTCGACGGCGACGACACCTACCCCGCCGAGGCGGCCAAAGCCCTCTGCGAGCCTATCCTCAGCGGCACGGCCGACATGACCGTAGGCGATCGCCTTTCCAACGGCACCTATGCCGAGGAGAACAAGCGTGCCTTCCACGGCTTTGGCAACAATCTGGTCCGTGCCATGATCAAGTGGATCTATGGCTACAGCTTCGATGATGTCATGACCGGCTACCGTGCCATGAGCCGCCCGTTCGTTAAAACCTTCCCTGTGCTTTCCGAGGGCTTCCAGATCGAAACCGAGCTCTCGATCCACGCCGTCGACCACCGCTGGCGCATCAAGGATGTGCCCATCGAGTACCGCGACCGTCCGGAAGGTTCCGAGTCCAAGCTCAATACCGTGAGCGACGGCATTAAAGTCGTTGCGATGATTGGCACGCTGTTCAAGGACTACCGCCCTCTGAAGTTCTTCAGCCTCGTCGCGCTTCTGTTTGCGGTGATCGGCCTCGCCTTGGGCACGCCCATCGTTGTCGAGTATTTCCAGACCGGCCTCGTTCCGCGCTTCCCCACCGCCATGCTCGCCGCGTCGTTTATGTTCCTGTGCGGTCTGAGCCTTGCGACCGGCTTCATCCTCGATTCCGTGGCAAAGGTCGAAAAAAAGCAGTGGGAGGTCAACGTGTACAGCAAATACGCCTACGATGACCAGCCCGGCAGGTCCGCCACCACGCCAAGCGAGTGGTAGTGTCGAGAAAGTTGGTGTAGCGCCCGATCCGAAGTGAGTCGGCCCGGCGT
>URVF01000169.1 GCA_900551185.1 uncultured Collinsella sp.
AGCGTCAGATGTGTATAAGAGACAGGCTCATAGAGGGTCCTTTCTAATCGTTCCCATTCAATTATAGCCATCTTGCAGACCGATTGGGCCGCTATCTAGTATTCAAAACTAGATAGCGGACTGCACTAAAGGCAAAAGAATGGACCCCATGACTCAAAGCCACGAGGTCCATATCCGTTTGCTTTATCTGAATACTTAGTAGCGCACGAAAATGTAGTTGTTGTTCATGCCGGCGGCAACGGAGCTGATGATAACACCCGTGTTGTAGTCGGAAGCATGAATCATCTGACCACCACCGATGTAAATGCCGGTGTGGTACGAGTTGACCACAACGTCACCGGGCTGCGGATCGGACACACGCGTCCAGCCCATAAAGGTGCCCGTGGTGCCCAGGCGGCAATAGCGACCAGTGAGGCAATAGCTAACAAAACCAGAGCAGTCGAAACTGTTCGGGCCAATTCCGCCCCAGGAATAGGCGCAACCAAGCTTGCTGTATGCACGCGAGACAACAGAACCGCCATCGACGGACTGGCTCGGAGCAGAAGGCGTCGGAGCAGGTGCCGGCGTAGGAGCCGGAGTGTTGCCGCCCTGGTTGTTGTTATTGCTGGTCTGGCCACCGTTGTTGGTGTTCTCGGTCGCACCGGCAGTCTCGTTGCTCACCGTGGCCTTCTCGGCGGTACTGGCGTTGATGCCGGCCTGCAGCGCGGCGTTGGCCTCGGCCTCAGCGGCAAGCTCAGCCTGCAGCTGTGAATCCAGAGAGTTTACGACGTTCTGTGCTTCAGCCTGCTGGGCGTTAAGCTCGTCGACCTTCTTTTGCGTGGTGGCGACGTTCTTTTCCTGCTCGGCCTGCTTATCGGTGAGCTGCTGTTTGAGCTCCTTGACCTCTTGAATGGTCTGAGCCTGCTTATCGGAAACTTTGCCGTAGTAGAACAGACGGTTGAGCATATCGCTCAGGTCATCGACGCCCGTCAGAACCTGAAGCAGGCTCAGACCGCCGGTTTTGTACTCGCCGGCGACATAGGTCGAGAGCTTGGCCTGACCATCGGCGATCTCCTGCTGCTTTTGCGTAATCTCGCCAGCAGTCTGATCGAGCGCCTGCGTCTGCGTGGCGAGTTCATCGTAAATCTGCTGGGTTTGGGTACCGATCTGCTCGAGCTTCGTACGAGCAGCGGCAAGGTCGGATGCGGTATCGGCGTAGGCAGGAGCCGCGAGGCCCAAGCCCAAAACACAAGCGAGGGTTGCCGTAGCAGCGCAGCGTGCCATGTTTCTATGCGTGTTTGCTGTGCGCATGTAGCTTCCTTTCCAGTAACTAAGGGTAACGGCTAGTCCACCGTCACCAGGCTAAAGAGCTCCACATCGTCATCAGACGGCGTGAGCTTCTCGCGCGGGTTGAGAAACGCAAGCTCAAGGATACAACCATAACCGACAAGCTTTGCGCCCATATCTCGCACCAGTTTACCTGTTGCCTCGACGGTTCCGCCCGTCGCGACCAAGTCGTCCAGAATCAACACGGTATCTTTAGAGCTGATAGCGTCGGCATGGATCTCAATTGAATCGGTGCCGTACTCGAGCTCGTAGCTCTGGCTCACGGTCTCGCGCGGCAGCTTTCCCGGTTTACGTGCGGGAACAAAGCCGGCGCCAAGGGCTACAGCCACCGGTACGCCAACCATAAAGCCGCGAGCCTCGGGACCCACGATCTTGGTGATTCCCATGCCGGCAAAGTGCTCGGCGAGGGCATCGGTCATGGCTTTGAGAGCCTCGGGATTGCCAAAGAGCGGCGTGATGTCCTTAAATACGACTCCGGGTTCGGGATAGTCGGGAATATCGACGATATGAGATTCGAAGTCATACATGGCGTGACCTTTCATGGATTGCCGAAATTTCAGCAGCGGTTATTTGCCCGCGGTGGCGGCGCCGGATTGCGAAGGGGCGACGACTTTGAGCGGCTTTACGAGAGAATCCTCGTGCGAAACCGGCGCGGCTGGCTCTTCGTTTTTGGCCTTGGTGGACTCGGAACGCGTGATTTCCTCATCGAGTGCATCGATGTCGGCGTCCTCGACCACGGCGTTGAGCGACTCAAAAACGCGGTTCTTGAGCAGCGCGGTGTGCACGCCCTCCGTCAGGTCGTGAAGCTTCTTAAACGCACGCTCGAGCTTGGCGTCGCGCTCGTCATCGGAGGTATCCATTCCGAGCATGCTCACGAGCACCTGCTCAAACATCGAGGACTCGCGGTTAGCGGAAGACACGTACTGACGCAGGTTGCGTGGCTCGATATGGAAGCGCGACAGCTCGGAGCAGTAACGGATGATCGGAAAATCGCGACCATCGACGAGCTCGCGGTTCTGCGGGCTTTTGATGATGCGAATGAGGTCGTTTTCGGCGAGCGAGCGGATAAACGAAATCTCGACGCCCAGCATATCGGGAATGGTCTCGATGGGATGCAGCTTTTGCTTAGTCTCCTTGGGCTCCGTCTTGAGCGGAACATCGGATAGCAAGCCCACCTCGTAGGCGAGCGTTGACAGGTCCGTGGCGTTTTCCAAGCGCTGCTTAATCACGTTGAGCGGCATGTAGCGGGTCTTCTGCAAGTGCAGGATGACCTCCAGGCGATCAACGTCCTCCTTAGAGTACTGACGGTATCCCTTAGGCGTACGATGAGGGGTAATGAGCCCCTCATCCTCTAGAAATCTAATTTTTGAGTTCGAAAGATCGGGGTATGCGCCTCGAAGTAAGTTGACGACTTGGCCGATACTCAGATAGTTGCGTTCGGCCATGCCCTACTCACCGGTTTCGATGCGCTCCGGCGTGCTCTCGTGGTAGATGAGCGTAAACGTACCGATCTGGACGGAAGAACCGTCGTGCAGCGGGGCTGCATTGACGATAGCACCGTCGACCCAGGTGCCATTGAGCGAGCCCAAGTCCTCGATGCGAGCGCCGAGGCCCTCGCGGATAATGCGCGCGTGGCTGCGCGAAACGGTCATGTCATTGAGGAAGATGCCGTTCGCGGGATCGCGACCGATGGTGGTCACGTCTTCCTCGAGCTCAAAGGCGGCACCAGTCTGCGGACCCTTGACGATGGACAGAACGGGGGCGGTGATGCGCACGTTGGCCATGAGGTCGGGAACGGTGACGTCGCTTGAAGGCACGCGGAATACGCAGGTAGCGTCAGCAGTCTTATCATTCTGAGGCATATTGTTAACCATGTTGTCCATGACAACCCCTAACTTATCGCGGACGTGCCGCAAATAATGAACCGTACGTAATCATACCCCAACGAATCAGTCTTCGATTTCAGGGTTCAGAAAGTCGATGTCCTCGTCCTCGGGATGCGCGAGAGCCTGTTTAATGGCCACTCCGCCCTTAATGGAGTAGATGACAGCCGTGAGCATGGAGAAGATCACGCCGCCGTACACAAAGAAGATGCCGAGGGGCACCGAGCTTCCGTTGAGGCCCGGGAAGGCCTTAAGGGTTGAAGGTAAAAGATGCAGGCCGTCAATAACGGGGAACCCGAGCAGCATGAGCGAGAAGCCGGTCATGAGCAGCGCTGTGGCAATCTTTCCGGGGAAGACGACATCGATGGGGCGACGGTGATAATGACGCACGATAAGCGTGCCGATGCCCAGATAGATGTCGCGGCCAATAATGAGCACGCAGACCCAGATGGGCAGCTCTCCGCGGACCACCAGTCCAAGTACGCCGGTGAACAGCAGCGCACGGTCGCAAATGGGATCCATGACCTGTCTCTTATACACATCTCCGAGCCCACGA
>URVF01000170.1 GCA_900551185.1 uncultured Collinsella sp.
GTATAAGAGACAGATGGGAAACTGCGTCCCACCTTGAAAGGCAAAACTGGGGCGCAGTTTCCGGGCGGGGCATCAAAAACGAAGTTGCGGTGGAATAGTTCCTGGATGGGCTGGTTGATGCCCCAGATAGGAACTATTTCACCGCAAGTTATTGAAGGGCTTGGATGCCGGGACTCTTACAGATGGCGCTCGAGGAAGCGGAAGGCTAGGCGAATCCAGGGGCGGACTGCCACCTGCTTGTCCTCGTTGTCGACCGCGGTGTTGGCGTTGCCGAGCGAAAGGCCGTGACCACCCTGGTCGAAGACGTGCATCTCGCATGCAACGCCCTCCTCGGCCATGCGCTGCGCAAACGGGTAGACCTGCGCTATCGGCGCCGTCTTGTCGTCGGACACGCCCCACACAAAGGTCGGTGGCATCTGACGCGAAACATGCGTGGTGGGGCAGATGTCGGCCAGATGCTCGTCAGTTGCCTCGCCGCCCGTCACCATCGACAGGTAGTCGTTGAGCAAATCGCGCCCCGTCTTGCCGCCCGTCTTGGGCACACGCAAGTCAATGCGCGGATCGCGCGTCTGCATGTCGCGCACATAGGCAAAGTCGAGCAATGGATAGCCCAGCACCACGGCATCGGGACGAATGTCGTCCGGACGCGCCCCGGCAAGTGCCGCAAAGGGGCCGGTCTTCCACTGTGTTGCCAGCGAGGCGCAAATCATGCCGCCAGCAGAAAAGCCCACGACGCACACGCGCTTAGGATCGACATGCCACTCGTCGGCGTTGGCGCGCACCGTGGCGACCATCTTGGCAAGATCTGCCTGGGGGTGCGGAAAGCTCACGTCACCCGTAGAACTCGTGACATAGTTGAGCACAAAGGCCTGGTAACCGTGATCCAAAAACGCAAACGCCACAGGATCCTGCTCATGCGGAGCGATATGCGTAAACGCACCTCCGCCGCAGATAATCACCGCGGGGCGGCGGCCATTGGGCTTGTCGGGGAGCGGCTCGGCACCCAAATACGTAAACGTCGCCGGATAATCCTCGGTCGGC
Organism: uncultured Collinsella sp.; assembly: GCA_900551185.1. GTDB lineage: Bacteria > Actinomycetota > Coriobacteriia > Coriobacteriales > Coriobacteriaceae > Collinsella. Next base: position 1,042 of record URVF01000170.1, read on the forward strand.
TCCTCGCCCCACAGCGCATGGTTCTCGACAATCATATGTGCTCCCTTCGCGCAAATTATGCGCCCTTATTTTTCGCCTTCAAGCGTACCCCACTTGAACCCGTGGCGCAGAAACACTCCGGCAATAAGTTTCCCTTCAACTGATATATCACATAATCCCAGTTCAGAGGTATCGTTGAGCAGCGTAGAATAGGGGCGTTGACCAAGCCGCGAAACACATGTGAAACGTTTCCGGCAAACCAAACGCGCGATATGCGCCTATTTAAGTTGGAGGCAACTATGGGTCTGCTCGATTCGCTTAAGTCCACCTTCACCTCGACCGGCGAGGCGTCCGTTCCGCCCGCAGCAAGCTTCGCTACCCGCGAAGGCGTCATCTATGCCCCCGTCAACGGCGTGCTCGTCAACCTGAACGAGGTTCCCGACGAGACGATCGCCTCGGGCATGCTTGGCCAGGGCTATGGCATCGAGCCCATTACCGGCACCATCTATGCGCCCGCCAACGGCCGCATCGGCGCCACCACTGTCACCAACCACTCCATTGGCATGATCACCGAGGACGGTCTTCGCGTGTTCATTCATGTTGGCCTGGGTACCGTGGAAATGAACGGCAAGGGTTTTGCCCGCTTTGTCGAGATGGGCGATGTGGTCAAGGCAGGCCAGCCGCTCATCAGTTTCGACCGCGAGGCCATTAAGGCCGCTGGTCACGAGGACATCGTGACCGTCATCGTCTCCGAGCTCGATCGTCTTAAGAGCATCGACCATGTCGGCGAGTCTGGAACGCTTATCGGCGGCAACCCGCTCGTCAAGCTTGGCGACCCGCTGCTGGTTGCCAAGACCAAGTAGCCAGGCCCCGCGCCACACAGCCAAAAGGCACCTCGTCAAGCGCCCGCGACCATTTGGCCGCGGGCGCTTTTCGTTTGAAAAACCATCCCGCCAATGCTTTATCTGTATAGCCCAAATGAGCCGAGCTGCTAGAATATCGAACTGTATGGATAACTATCATTCAACCGTTATGGGAGGATACGTGAACCGCACCAAAATCGCGCAGCTCTATGCCGATGCCGAGTCGCTCGGCGGCCAGACCGTCACCGTCGCCGGCTGGGTCAAGTCCGTCCGCGACATGAAGAACTTTGGCTTTGTTACGCTCAACGACGGCAGCTGCTTCCGCGACCTGCAGGTCGTCATGAACCGCGAGGCACTCGACAACTACGACGAGATCGCCCATCAAAACGTCTCGGCCGCACTCATTTGCACCGGCACCGTCAAGCTGACCCCCGATGCGCCCCAGCCTTTCGAGCTTTCTGCCACCTCCATCGAGGTCGAGGGCACGAGCGCCCCGGATTATCCGCTGCAGAAGAAGCGTGCAACCGTCGAGTTCCTGCGCACCCAGCAGCACCTGCGCCCGCGCACCAACCTGTTCCGCGCCGTGTTCCGCATCCGCTCTGTCGCGGCTGCCGCCATCCACCGCTTCTTCCAGGAGCAGGGCTTTGTCTACGTCAACACCCCCATCATCACCACGAGTGACTGCGAGGGCGCCGGCGAGATGTTCCGCGTGACCACGCTCGACCCCAAAAATCCGCCCCTCACCGAGTCCGGCGAGGTCGACTGGAGCCAGGACTTCTTTGGCAAGCATGCGAGCCTCACCGTGTCCGGCCAGCTCAATGCCGAGAACTTTGCCATGGCCTTTGGCGACGTGTACACCTTTGGCCCCACCTTCCGTGCCGAGAACTCCAACACCACGCGCCACGCCGCCGAGTTTTGGATGATCGAGCCCGAGATGGCCTTTGCCGACCTGAACGACTACATGGATAACGCCGAGGCCATGCTCAAGTACGTCCTCAAGGACGTTATGGCAACCTGCCCCGACGAGCTCAATATGCTCAACAAGTTTGTGGACAAGGGTCTGCTCGAGCGCCTGGACCATGTCGCCAACTCCGACTTTGCCCGCGTTACCTACACCGAGGCCGTCGAGATCCTGGAGCAGGCAGTCGCTGCTGGCCACCAGTTTGATTACCCCGTCAGCTGGGGCATCGACCTGCAGACCGAGCACGAGCGCTTCCTGACCGAGGAGCACTTTAAGCGCCCGACCTTCGTGACCGACTACCCGGCCGAGATCAAGGCGTTCTACATGCGCATGAACGAAGACGGCAAGACCGTCGCCGCCGCCGACTGCCTGGTTCCCGGTATCGGCGAGATTATCGGCGGCTCCCAGCGCGAGGAGCGCCTGGATCTGCTCGAGGCCCGCATCAAGGACCTGGGCATGAATCCCGAGCAGTACAAGTACTACCTTGACCTGCGCCGCTACGGTTCCTGCAAGCACGCCGGCTACGGTCTGGGCTTCGAGCGCTTGGTCATGTATCTGACCGGCGTGGGCAACATCCGCGACGTCCTGCCGCACCCGCGCACCGTGGGCAACGCCGACTTCTAATCGTCGGACACTAGCTCGCGTCGCCACACACCAACGCTCATCGTACAAGCGTCTCTCGACATCGGTCGAGAGACGCTTTTTTCAACAGCATCCGTCAAGCTTTTGGCAAGGTTTTGGTCAGTTGAGCAGGGCTGTTGAAAACTCGACCCGCCGTTTGCCGACGACTACCGACCGCCCAGAGCGCCCTGCGCCCCTGGGAAAGCCCCACGTCCTAGGCTCCATACCTGTCTCTTATACACATCTCCGAGCCCACGAGACTAGGCATGATCTCG
>URVF01000171.1 GCA_900551185.1 uncultured Collinsella sp.
GATGCAGTGGCCGAGCATGGTGTCGGGACCCAGCAGGTTGTGCTGCAGCAGGCGCTCGACGGGGCTGATACCACCGCGGTTGAGGCGGGAATCCCACACGTCGTTCATGCCCTCGCACACATGGATGTGGAAGCCGGTCAGACCGTTGTTGGTCTCGGCCATCTTATCCATGGTCTCGTCCGAAAGCGTAAAGGTAGCATGTCCGCCAAACATGGCGGCGATCATGTGGTTGTCGTTATCGCGACGCTCCTTGGCGGCCCACTGGGCAAATTCGGCGTTCTCGGCAATGGCCTGGTCGCACTTTTCCTGGCCGCGGCGATCGGAGACCTCGTAGCACAGGCACGAACGCATGCCCAGCTCCTGAGCGGCGTCCTTAATGGTAAAAAGGCTTCCCGGAATCTCGCAGAAGCTCGCATGGTGATCGAAGATCGTGGTGACGCCATCACGGATAGAGTCCAAAATCGTGGCATAGGCGCTGGCCTTGGTGCCGTCGAGCGTCAGGTTGTCGTCGATCTTCCACCACTGCTGCTCAAGATTCTCCAGGAAGTTGGTGGGGTTGCAGCCCTTAATGGCGAGGCCGCGGGCCAGACCCGAGTAGATGTGGGTGTGGCAGTTGATGAGTCCGGGCATGATGAGGTTGCCCCGGGCATCGACGTACTCGGCATCCGGGTACTTAGCCTTGAGCTCGCACTCGGGGCCCACTTCGACGATCGTATCTCCGTCAATGGCGACCGCACCGTTTGGAATAAACGGGGTCTGAGCGTTGCGGGTAAAGACGGAACCGTTAGCGACCAGAAGCATAAATGCTCCCTTCAACATCAGGGGCGGGGTTTGACACCTCTGACATGGCGGAGTGCGAAGCGCCGGCCTACACCGGAAACGGGCCCTCTCCCGTCAACGCTTCACCAAAGGGACGAACCCTTTGAAGTGCGGCTTGGCACCGCATGGCGTCGGCGGACGAGGCGATGCGTCCGCCGACGAATAGCACCGAATTGGTTACTTCTTGCTCTCGGGCAGGACCAGATCCACAGCGGCATCCTTGGCGGCATCGATGTGCTGAGCCACGACCGGCGTTTGCGGAAGGATCAGGTTAAGGACAATGGCCATGATGGCGGTGGGGGTTACGGCATTGGAGCCGATGACGGTGGACACCCAGGCGGGCATACCCTCGCCGGCAAGGCAACCGCTGGCCATCCAGATACCCAGGCCAAAGACGACGGAGGTGCCGACGATGGTGGTAGTGCGCTGCGTGAGGCCCTCGCGGGTGAACATGCGCACACCGTTCATGGTGATGGTGCCAAAGACGCCGACGGTCGCGCCGCCGATGACAGGCTGCGGGATGGCGGAAAGGACGGCAGAGAGCTGCGGGAACAGGCCGGCGATGGCAAAGACGGCCGCGATGATCACAAAGACCCACTTGTTGACGACCTTGTTGGAGCAGATGATGCCCACGTTCTGGCCAAGGGCGCTGGTGGGAAGACCGCCCAGCAGGCCGCCGACCATAGAGGTGAGGCCCTGGGACACAATAGCGCCGGAGAGCTCGCGCTCGGTGGGCATACGGTCGATGGAGCCCAGGCAGGCAGCGGAGACGTCGCCGATAACCTGGATGGCGACCATGGGGAACACGACGGCGAGGGTAATGCAGACCTCGGGATCAAACTCGAGCGCGTAGGGCATGAGCTTGGGAAGGGCGAAGACCTGAGCGGTGGCGACGCTGGAGAAGTCGATCATGCCAAAGGGGATGGAGACGATCATGCCAACGATCATGCCAAAAAACACGGATCCCAGCTTGAGCGTGCCCTTGCCAAAGTTGGCGAGCGCAAAGACCACGGCGAAGGTGATAAGAGCAACGCACCAGGCCTGCGGGGTGCCCCACAGCGGCGTACCCATACCGCCGGCCATATACTTGACGGCCGTGGGATACAGCGAAACGCCGATGGAGAAGATGACCGTACCGGTCACGACGGGCGGGAACAGCCACTTGATCTTGCTGTAGGCCAGACCAAAGAGGACCGCGACGGCGCCGCCGACGATCTCGCCGCCCAGCAGCGCACCAAAGCTAAAGCCCGAGGCACCCATGGCCTGCAGGGCCGGCAGGAACGCGAACGAAACGCCCATGACGATGGGCAGGCCGCCGCCGATGCGACGGAAGGGAGCGAAGGCCTGAAGGGCCGTATCGATCGCCGAAAGAATGAGGGCGACCTGGATGATGTCGGTGCTCTGCTGGCTATTAAAGCCGTAGACGCCGGCCATGATGACCGCCGGGGTAATGATGCCGGCAAACGATGCCAGTACGTGCTGAAGGGCACACGGGATCATTTCCTTAACGGGAGGCATGCCTTCGCGAGTGAACAGGGCTTCAGTGCCGTTCGTAACCGTCTCCTGGGTCATTTGACCACCAATCCTCGAAGTAGTTGTTTTCGCATCTAACGCTCTATTGTGACGCAGTGCGGGGTTGAGGTTGTGCCTTCATTGCATATCGTATTAAAGATGATTCTCATTCTCAATAATAATTTTTTGTTATCAGACTATTCTTCAGCTGAAATAACGCATTTCCGCAGGTCAGGAAAGTGTCTGGTCAAAATAGCATCTAACTTTTCTTTTGGTCAACCGTTTACCGCTAAATTCCTACCGTTCGTCTGCATTACGCAATGTACCTGCGGATATACGAGATGATGGGCAGCGTGTTACCATGAGAAAAAATTGTTATGAACATTTCCGATTTCACCCAAAGGAGTTGCCCGTGAACGAGACCGTACGTCGCTTTTTGCCGATGGTCGATTTTCTGGAGCAGATACTCGGCAAAAACAGCGAAATCGTGCTGCACGATTTCTCGGATCCCGACCACGCCATCGTCGATATTCGCAACGGCATCGTGAGCGGCCGCAAGGTCGGCGGTCCCGCCACCGATCTGGCACTCAAGATCATGCACGACGCCAAGTATCGCGACCTGCCGTTTATTACGGGCTACGAGGGGCGCGGTGCCGGCGGCAAGACGTTGGAGTCAGCGACGTACTTTATCCGCGAGAATGATGAGATCGTCGGTATGCTCTGCGTCAACACCGACCTCTCGACCGTGCGCTCCATCAACGCCATGGCGCAGCAGCTCATGGCGTGCTTCGACGCGGCGCCGACGCGCACGGAGCCCGCCCCTATCGAGGTCGAAAGCCTTTCGGAGTCTACACAGGAGCTCATCGACCGCAGCATTGCCGAGTTGCTGAGCGCGCGCGGGCTGGATGTAGCGTCGCTTGGTCAGAGCGACCGCGTGGACGTCATTCGCCACCTCAACGGTAACGGGGTGTTCATGCTCAAGGGCGCCGTGGCCTGCGCCGCCGCCGCGCTGGGCATCTCTGAGCCCAGCGTCTACCGCTACCTGCAAAAAGTCCGCAAGGAAGGCTAACGAGCAAAATGGAGTGCGGCTCCACAAGCGATCCGTCACTTGATAAAAGACCCTGCAGCTCGCACGCGCTGCAGGGTCTTTTTGCATGTCATGTTTAGTTGTGGCCAACGCCTTAGAGAGCGGCAACGACCTCGATCTCGACCAGACCGCCAGCCGGAAGGGCGGCAACCTGGAAGGCGCTGCGCGCGGGGAACGGGGCCTCAAACTTGGAGGCGTAGATCTCGTTCACGGCGGCGAAGTCGGCGATGTCGGCCAGGTAGACCGTGGTCTTGACGACATCGGCAAAGGCTGTCTCTTATACACATCTCCGAGCCCACGAGACTA
>URVF01000172.1 GCA_900551185.1 uncultured Collinsella sp.
GCTACCAGGTCGACGGATACCAGTGGCTCGGCTCGCTCGAACACCTGGGCCTTGGTGGCATCTTGGCCGACGACATGGGCCTGGGCAAAACACTCCAGATGATCGCGCATGTCCTGGCGCGCGTGGAGGCGGGGGACATCAAGCCCACGCTCGTGGTATGCCCGGCCTCGCTCGTGTACAACTGGACTGCCGAGCTGGAGCGCTTTGCGCCCTCGCTCGATGTTTGCGCAATCGTGGGCGCCAAGGCGCAGCGCCGCGTGCAGATTGCCGGCGTGGCCGAGCATAACGTGGTCGTGACGTCGTATGACCTTATGCGGCGCGATATCGACGAGTACGTCGAGCAGGACTTTGCCCGCGTGGTGCTCGATGAGGCCCAGTACATTAAAAACCCGCTCACCCAGGTGGCGCGCGCCGCAAAGCGCCTGCCTGCCGGCGTGCGCTTTGCCCTGACGGGCACGCCCATCGAAAACCGCCTGTCCGAGCTCTGGAGCATCTTCGACTTTTTGATGCCGGGCCTGCTTGGCACTCGCGAGTCGTTTGCCAGACGCTTCGAAAGCCCGGTCGAGCATGCCGAGGGCGACAGTGCCGCTCGCCTGCAAGCGCTCGTGTCGCCGTTTGTGCTGCGCCGTGTCAAGGAAGACGTGGTGGCAGACCTGCCCGAGAAGATCGAGGACACTGTCGTGGCTCAGCTCACCGGCGAGCAGCGCAAGCTCTACCTGGCAAACCAGGACCGCATTGCCCAGCAAGTGCAGCACCGCGAGGCATCCGAGTTTAAGAAAGACAAGCTCAAGGTGCTCGCCGAGCTCACCAAGCTGCGCCAGATCTGCTGCGACCCGCGTCTGCACTACGAGGATTACAAGGCGGGGAGCGCCAAACTCGATACGTGCATGGAGCTCGCGCACGGCGCACTCGACGGCGGGCATCGCATCCTGCTGTTCAGCCAGTTTACGGGTATGCTCGATATCATCGGTAAGCGCTTGGCCAAGGAGGACATCGCCTTCCTTAAGCTCACGGGCGCTTCGTCTAAGGAGAGCCGCGCCAAGATGGTCGCGCAGTTCCAAGCGGGCGAGGTTCCGATCTTTTTGATTTCGCTCAAGGCGGGCGGCGTGGGCCTGAACCTGACGGCGGCCGACGTGGTCATTCACTACGACCCGTGGTGGAACGTGGCGGCGCAGGACCAAGCGACCGACCGTGCGCATCGTATTGGCCAGCAACATACCGTGACCGTGTACAAGCTCATCGCCAAGGACACGATCGAGGAACGCATTATGCAGATGCAGGAGTCCAAGCGCGACTTGGTCAACAGCGTGCTCGGCGGCGACGGCATCTCGTCGGCGCTGTTTACCCGCGAGGATGTTCTGGCGCTGCTCGGCGGCGACGGGCGTTAACCCGCTCGGGTGAGGCCGCCAGGGCGGATAGCCCGCGCTGTCCCATCGTCCCCGCTCGTTATGTGTTCATTTGCAATGCCGTGGATGGTTTGTCTGCCTTTGGGCATAAGAACCATCAAGAACATTGGCACATCAGCAAAGGAGAACATCATGGCGAAATTCTTTAAGGACCCCGACGGCAAGCTCATCGCCGCCCTTGGCGACGACGTTGCGACCCCTGCCGGTTGCACGGAACTGACTGCAAACACTGAGGACGCAGCGCACGAGAAGCACGTGCCTGTTGTCGAGACCGAGCGTGACGGTCACGTGATTCGCGCACGCGTTGGCTCGGTCGAGCACCCCAGCCTGCCCGAGCACTACATTGAGTGGATCGCCCTTGAGGCCGAGGGCCGCTTAGAGGTCCATTACCTTGAGCCCGGCATGAAACCCGCGACGTTTTTCGCGGGCGGCTCCAAGACCGGTACCGTCTATGCCTACTGCAACCTGCACGGGCTGTGGTCCGCGACATTCTAGGAGCGCGCCCCCGCTCGGGGTATCATAGCTAGCATATGCACATGCAAGCGCCGGCTGCATTATGCGGCCGGCGCTTTTACTACGATTTCGATGGTTTACGACGGAAAGGGCTGGGCCATGAAACTCGCGCTTGCACAAATCGATATGCGCCTGGGTGATATTGAGGGCATTTGCGGCCGCATCGAGGACCAGGCTCGTCTGGCCCACGAGCGCGGGGCGCGCGTGCTGTGCGTTCCGGCTCCGCTCTTTATGGGCGCCATGCCCGGTGGCCTGGTGGGCGCTGCCGACTTTGAGCACGACGTGCTTGCCGGTTTGACTGGTGTCGCCGAGCGTATCCAGGAGCTTGACATGATCTGCATCGTGCCCGCGGCGGTTTCGTTTGAGGGCCAGCCGCTGCTCGACTACATGATGCTCAAGGACGGTCATGTGGTGCCGGCGCGTTCGAGCATTGCCCTGCAGCGTGGCGAGAACAACGACACACGTTGGGCGCCGCCGGTGTTCGACGTGGACGGCGTGCGCATCGCCGTGATTTTTGACTTGGACCGCGAACTCGAGATGTTGCCGACCGGTGTTGACCTCATTGCGTATTTCCAATTCAACGCGTTTGACATGACCGACCGTGAGACTGCCGCCATTGCCGCCGTTCGCAGCGGCGCCTACCGCAAGATCGCATCCAAGCGCAGCGTGTGGTTTGCCTGCATGGCGCCGGTCGGTGCCTTTGACGAGTCGGTGTATACCGGCGGTTCGTTTGTGCTCGACGACTGCGGTCGCGTGGTGGCCCAGGCGCCGTGCTTTGAGGAGAGCCTGCTGGTTCAGGAGATTCAGCGCGGCGTGATGCTCGATGCCTTGGAAGACCACGAGCTGCCCGAGTTTCGTTCCGAGGAGTGGCTGTGGCAGGCGCTGGTGCTCGCCGTGCGCGACAACGCCCGAGCCCACGGTGCGTCGCGTGCTGTGGTGGCACTCGAGGGTGACTTGCCGTCGTCCCTGCTGGCGGCGCTGGCCGTCGACGCTCTGGGCCCGCGCAATGTGATTGGCCTGGTGCTGGGGCGCAACCGTATCTTTACGCCGGCGCAGGAAGAAGCCGAGGCTGCCCGCTGTGCCGCCGTCCGCGCCATCGCCGAGCGTCTGCACATTCGTACCGTCGAGCGCGATGCACCGGATGCGGCGCGCGTGCTCGATCGCGACGTGTCGGCGGGCGATGCCGAGCGCCTGCGCTCGCGCACGCTGGGCCTGATGCTGGAGGATACGGCGCTCGAGCTGGGTGCGATGGCGCTGAGCCCGCTGTCCAAAACCGAGTACGCGCTGACGGCGCCGGCGCTTTGCGGCGGCTACCAGGGCGACTTTGCGCCCTTTGGCGATGTGTACCTGTCGACGCTTGAGTTTGTGGCGCGTGTGCGCAACCGCACGTCTGCCGTGGTGCCCCAAGAGCTCGTGACGCTCAACGCAGTGGAAGATTGTATGGAGCGCGTGCTGGCGCAGGCGCTCTCGACGCTCGACGGTCCGGTCGATATGCTCGACCGTGCGGCACAGCTGCTCGGCGGGCTTGAGCCGGGTGAGGTCGATGGCGCGCTCGAGGCGCACGTGGACCGCAATCGATCTTTCGACGACATCCCGATGGCCGCTGGCAAGCCTGAGGCCTGCTCGCTGCTGCTGATGCTCGTTCGACAGGGTGAGGCTGCCCGCCGCATGTTGCCGATGGCGCCGATCGTCTCGGCCCGTTCGTTTGCCGAGCGTGCCTGGCCGTATATGCTCGCGTGGTCCGACCTGGGGCTTAACGGCAAGGCTGTCTCTTATACACATCTGACGCT
>URVF01000173.1 GCA_900551185.1 uncultured Collinsella sp.
ATCTACACGCGTAAGATCGTCGGCAGCGTCAGATGTGTATAAGAGACAGATGCCTTCAAGCGCGGCGAGATCGACGTGCTCGTCTCGACCACGGTGGTCGAGGTAGGCGTCGACGTGCCCAACGCCACCGTCATGGTCATCGAGAACGGCGAGCGCTTTGGATTGGCCGCCTTGCATCAGCTTCGCGGTCGTGTGGGCCGTGGCGGCGTGGCGGGCACATGCCTGGTCATGACGCACTCCAAGGGCAACGGTGGCGCATCGGCGGCACAAGATCGCTTGCAGTCGCTCGAGAAGACTGCAGATGGCTTTACGCTCGCACAGATGGACCTACGTCTTCGTCACGAGGGCGAAATCTTGGGTTACCGTCAGCATGGTGGCGTGACCCTGCGTTTTGTCGACCTTGATGCCGACGAGGAGCTCATCGAGTGGGCGCATTTGGACGCGGTCGAGCTCTTGCGGTATGCTAGCAATCTTGACTCTGTGGCGACGCGTCCCCTGCGCGATGCGGTTGCCAATCGATATCGACATATTTTTAAGGAGGTCAGCGGAGGATGAGAATCATCGGCGGCGAATGGCGCGGTCGTAAAATCGAGGAGCCCCGTGGTCGCGATGTCACCCGCCCCACGACTGATCGCGTGCGCGAGGCGTGCGCATCCATGGTCCTATCGGCCTTCGACTTTGATTTGGACGATGTCCGCGTACTGGATGCCTTTGGCGGCTCCGGTGCCCTAGGCATCGAGATGCTCTCGCGGGGCGCCCGTTCGCTCACGACATTCGAGATCGATCGCAATGCCGCGAGGCTCATTACCAAGAATATCGAGTCGCTCTGCCGCGATCGCGCGCGTTGGCGTGTGGTGACGGGCGATGTCCTTGCGAGCGCTTCGCGCGGCCGCGTGCCGGGCGGTGCCTTCAATCTCGTCTTGCTCGACCCGCCCTATGCTTTTGGTGCTAAGCCGGTCGATGAGCTGCTGCAGAACCTGGCCCAGCAGGGTCTGCTCGCCCCGAGGGCCTATGCTCTGTTTGAGCATGCTGCCGCCGACGCGGGCGCACATCCTGCCGGCTTTGTAACCGTGCGCGAGAAACGCTATGGCATCACCTCGGTCGACCTGCTCCGTTGGGTCGGCGAGTGCGAGGATGACGATACCGCCACCGATGCCGATGGCAGCGACGGCACGACGTTTCAGGAGGATGCTCATGAGTGACACCATTAACCGCGTCATCGTTCCGGGTACCTTCGATCCCATCACGTTTGGCCATATCGACGTCATCCGCCGCGCCCGCCGCATCTTTCCCAGTGTGATCGTGGCCGTTGCCGAGTCGCAGGGCAAAAACGGCGTGGGTACCACCTTTATGCTCGACGAGCGCGTGGCGCTGGCCCGTGAGGCACTCGGTGATATCGATGGCGTCGAGGTTCTGCCCTTTACCGGCCTGCTCGTCGACTTTGCTCGCGAACAGGGCGCCGGAGCCGTGGTCAAGGGTCTGCGTGCCATGACCGACTTTGAGTACGAGCTGCAGCAAGCCGACCTCAACTACCGCCTGGATAACGAGCTGGAGTCCATCTTTGTCATGAGTGCGCCGCAGTACGGCTATATCTCGAGCTCGGTGGTTCGCCAGATTGCCTCGCTCGGTAGTGACGTCTCTAATTTTGTTCCGTCCAATGTGGTCAAGGCGCTCAAACATCGCTTTTCGTGACGTTTTTTAATGCCTGGTGGCATGTGGTAAACTAACACGATGATATGTTACCTATGAAAGGAGACCGGATGCCGGGCGAGAATTTTCCTGGCGACAGGATCGTGAGTCTTGTCGACGAGCTCGAGGGGCTCATCGAAGAGGCTAAGACGCCGTTCGGCAAGAACGCCCAGATGAAGGTTATCGACGCCGACGTCTTCTTTAACATCCTCGACGAGATCCGCATGAGCTATCCCGAGGAATGGCAGAAGTCCCGCCGTATCCTCAAGGAGCGCGAGGAGCTTATGGCTTCCGCCGCCGCTCAGGCCGATTCCATCATCGCCGATGCTCAGCAGCAGGCGCTCACCATTGCCGGTGAGCAGGAGATAGTCCGCTTAGCGCAGCAGCAGGCCGACGACATTCGCGACCGTGCCCAGCAGTATGAGCGCGAGACGCGTTATGCCGCCGAGGACTACGCCGAGCAGGTCTTTACGCACCTCGAGGAGAACCTCAAGAGCCTGACCGGCACGGTGACCCGTTGCCGTCAGCAGCTCAACGAGGGTGCCGCCCAGCAGAACGGTCAGTGGTAATGGCTGAGTTCCCGAGCGTTACCGTCGATCTTTCCGAGCAGCTCGAGTTTCCCGGAGACTCGTATCCGCTGACCGGCAAGGTCGATGTCGCCGCCTACACGGTGGGCGAGAAGGAGTACCAGCTGCAGGACGGTATCGACTACGACGTGGTCTTTACCAATGCCGGCACCGGTGTTCTGCTTACCGGCATGGTTCGCGCGCACGCCACCGGCGAGTGCGACCGTTGCCTGGAGCCTGCCTCGTTTGACATTGCCGGCGAGATCGAGGAGTTCTATCTCTTCCATGAGCCCGAGGACCCCGAGGCCTACGAAGACGGCTACGAGCTCCTGGGTGAGGACCGCATCGTCGATCTGGGTGAGCCCATCAACGACGCGGTCGTCATGGACACGCCGTTCGTCGTTCTGTGCAAACCCGATTGCCGCGGTCTGTGCCCCACTTGCGGTTGCAATCTCAACGTCGAGCAATGCGGTTGCGCCGCCCAAGCCGAGGCCGAATGGGCCGAAGCCACGGAAAATCCATTTGCAGCATTGAAGAATCTCAAGCTTGACGAGTAAAACTGTGGTAGTATCGCTACTTGCGCGTAATCGCCACACTGGATAGTTCATAAGGAAGGTCACTATGCCCGTACCTAAACAAAAGCAGGGTCGTATCCGCACTCACACCCGCCGTTCCGCCAACATGAAGATCTCGGCTGCGGCTCAGTCCACGTGCCCCCGTTGCGGTGCTGTCAAGCTCCCGCACCACGTGTGCCCTAGCTGCGGTTTCTACAAGGACCGCGAGGTTATCGTTACCGAGTAACGGTATACTCTGGATACGATGCCGTTCCAACTGGAACCACAATGGCCGGCTCATTGAGTCGGCCATTTTTGTATAAGGAGCATGTATATGAGTAACGTTCGCGTTTGTGTAGACGTTGTGGGTGGAGACGAGAAGCCGCAGGTTGTCCTCGACGGTATTGAGGCTGCACTTGCCGCCGATCCCGATATCGAGGTCTTGGCTGCCGGTCCCGCCGAAATCGTCAACCCCTTTGCCGCAGCGCATGCCCGCGTGGAGGCCTTGGAGGCCCCCGACGTCATCAGCATGGAGGACGATCCCATCCGCGCTGTGATGACCAAGCGCAAGTCCTCGATTGTGCTTGCGTGCCGTGCCATTAAGAAGGGCAATGCTGACGCGTTTTTCTCGGCCGGCTCGACCGGTGCCATGACCGCTGCCGCCACGGCCTACGTCACGCCGTTTAGGTATTTGGCAGAGGGCAAGAAGCAGCCGGTCCGTCCGTGCCTTACCAACGCACTGCCCAATCGTGCCGGCGGCCTGACGGTGCTGTGCGATATGGGCGCCAATCCCGATGTCACGGTGGACGATATGGTGCGCTTCGCCCAGATGGGCGCGGCCTATGCCCGCGTGGTTTTGGGCATTGAG
>URVF01000174.1 GCA_900551185.1 uncultured Collinsella sp.
CGCATCCGACCGTAGCTTTCAGCACTTTGACGCGGCCGTTCCGCCCAAGGGCGAGTGCCGCCACGACTGGGAGATCTTCGCGGACCTGTCCACGCGCATGGGCTACCCCATGCACTACGACAACACCGAGCAGATCTGGAACGAGTGCATTAGCCTGTGCCCCAACTTTGTGGGCGCGACCTACGAGAAGATGGCTCCCGAGGGCGGTTACGCCCAGTGGCCGGTCAAGAGCACCGATGTGAACGACCACGGTACGCCCGACATGTTCGCTGGTGGCAAGTTCACCACCAAGGACGGCCGCGCCAACCTGATGGCGCACGACTGGGAGGCGCCCTCCGAGCTTCCCGACGATGAGTACCCGCTCATTCTGTGCACCGTCCGCGAGGTCGGCCACTACAGCTGCCGTTCGATGACCGGCAACTGCAAGACGCTGGCGCTGCTTGCCGATGAGCCCGGTTTTGTCCGCATGAATCCCGCGGACGCCCAGGCGCGCGGCATCAAGAACGGCGACATCGTCTCGATTCACAGCCGCCGCGGCCAGGTATACAGCCGTGCCGACGTGAGCGATCGTATCAACAAGGGCACGGTCTATATGACCTATCAGTGGTGGATCGGCAAGTGCAACGAGCTGACCATGCACAAGGTCGACCCGGTCTCGCACACGCCCGAGGACAAGTTCTCCGCCTGCCAGGTCGACGCTATCGCCGACCAGGTCTGGGCCGAGGGCGAGGTCGAGCGTCAGTACACCGAGCTCAAGCAGGCTCTGGTGGACGCCGCCGCTCCTCAGGACGTTGAGCCCGGCGCCGCCAAGTTCGACGACGAGGCGCACGTGAACCAAATCGTGTAGTCCCGTTCTCGTTGGCTTTTTGGGCCGGGCGTCCCGTACGTTCGGGAGCCCGGCCCGTTATTTTGAAAGGAAGTGGGGATGAACCGCTTCATCGACATCAACCCGGAGAGGTGCATCGGCTGCGGAACATGCCAGTCCGCCTGTGCCGACGCCCACCGGATGCAGGGTCTTCAGGATACGCCGCGCCTGGCGCTCGTGAAGACCGGCGGTATTTCGGCCGCCCTTGCCTGCCACCATTGCGAGGGTGCCCCCTGCGCCGAGGTTTGCCCGGTGAATGCCATCGAGCACGATGGCGACCGCATCCACGTCAAGGAGCAGGAGTGCATCGGGTGCAGGCTGTGCGCCATCGCGTGCCCCTTCGGAGCCATCCATCCCGATGGCACGTCTATCGCCGGTGTCGCAGGCATGTGCGATCCGACGCCTTCGTATCCTAAGTCCCTGAGCAGCCTGCTTACGTGGGCTCCTGGCCAGTACACCTGCGCTGTCAAGTGCGACCTGTGCGCCTTCGATCCAGACGGCCCGCATTGTGTGGCGGCGTGCCCCACCAAGGCGCTGACCGTCATGGGCGGCGCGGCCGATCGCGAGCTCGACGAGGCCAAGCGCCTCCGTTCGATCGAAAACGGTCCGGTCGTCGACGTTACCGCTGTGGCCCAGGGCCTCTCCGAGAAAGCAGAAGGGAGCGTAAACAATGGATAGCATGACGCTGTTTATCGCATCGCTTGCCGTCTCGTGCATCGGTGCGCTCGCCTCGGTTCTGCTGATCAAGGCCGATAACGCTGCCAAAACCGCCGGCTGCCTTATCGGCGCCGCCGCCGCGGTGCTTTCGTTTGTGGCCGGTATCCAGGCCGTGCTGGGCGATGTCACGTCGGTTGACACCATCGTGTTTTTCCCGTTTGCCCATTTCCAGCTGCTGCTCAATCAGCTGTCCGGTCTGTTCGTGGCGCTCATCTCGGTGCTCGCGTTTGCCGGTTCGATCTACGGTCTCAACTACTTTGATGAGTACCCGGGCAAAAAAGGCCGCGCCGGCTTCTTCTTTAACACCTTCGTGGCGTCCATGATGCTCGTCATCACCGCCGACAACGTGTTTTGGTTCCTGGTCGCCTTTGAGCTCATGTCGCTGACCTCGTACTTCCTGGTCGTGATCGAGGAGAACGAGAACTCCATCCACGGTAGTTGGCTCTACTTTGTGATCGCGCACGTGGGCTTTGTGCTCATCATGGCGAGCTTCCTCACCATGACCAACTTCGCCGGTGGCTCCTTTGCCTTTGCGGATTTCCGCGTCACACAGTTTAGCCCCGCGGTCGCATCCGTGTGCTTCGTGCTCGCCTTCTTTGGCTTTGGCGCCAAGGCCGGTATCATCCCGCTGCACGGCTGGCTGCCCAAGGCGCATCCCGAGGCGCCGTCCAACGTGTCGGCCCTCATGTCCGGCGGCATGATCAAGATCGGTATCTTCGGTATCCTCAAGGTTGGTCTCGACCTGCTCTCCGCCTCGGGCGTTCAAGTCTGGTGGGGCCTTATGGTCATGGTCTTCGGTGCGATCTCGTCGGTCCTCGGCGTGGCCTTCGCCCTGCAGGAGCATGACATCAAGCGTCTGCTGGCCTATCACTCCGTCGAGAACATCGGCATCATTCTGCTCGGTGTCGGCGCCTCCATGGCCGCCATGGCGCTCAACTCTGTCGGCATCGCCGTCCTAGCTCTGATGGCTGCCCTCTACCACACGTTTAACCACGCGATGTTTAAGGGCGAGCTGTTCCTGGGCGCCGGTGCGCTGCTGTACTCCACGGGTACGCGCAATATGGAGAAGATGGGCGGCCTGTTCCGTCGTATGCCGGCAACGGCCATCTGCTTCCTCGTTGGCGCGCTTGCCATCTCGGCCATCCCGCCCCTCAACGGCTTTGTGTCCGAGTGGTTTACCTACCAGTCGCTCTTTAACGCCGCCATGCAGGGCGACAAGGCCGTCATGATCGTGGCTGTGTTTGCTGCCGTCGCGCTTGCCATTACCGGCGCTCTGGCTGTCACGTGCTTCGTCAAGGCCTATGGCGTCTCCTTTGCCTCCGCGCCCCGCTCCGAGGCCGCGGCCAATGCCAAGGAGGTTCCCGCCCCTATGGTGTTTGCGCAGGGCCTGCTCGCGGCCATCTGCGTCGTGCTGGGCATTGGCGCTCCCGTGATCGCGCCCGTGCTGGTCGATGTCGCCGCGTCCGTGCTGCATCCGTACGGTGGCGTGTTTGCCGCCGAAGGCATGGAGCTCATGAACCAATACTCCGGCGCTGCCACCTCCACGCCCGCGATCGCCATTGCGCTCGTGGTGCTCGTCGGCCTTGCCTGCGGTTATCGCAAGCTCAAGACCGTCGGCAAGGTGCAGAAGTCCCAGCCGTGGGCGTGCGGCTATGCTCCCAACGAGCATATGCCTGTCGTGGCCACGACCTTTGCCTCCGAGGTGTCCTGGTTTATGCAGCCTCTCTACACGCTGCGCGACCGCTGCACGGCCGTCTGCTGGTCCATCGCGCACTTCTTCCAGAAGCTCACCGGTGTGGCCGAGGCTGTGGAGCCCGTACCCGACAAGGTTCTCGTCGATGCCCCGCATAAGGGTGTCGAGAAGCTCGCCGACCTCGCGACTAAGCTCGAGGGCGGCAACTACAGCATCTATATCTGCTACATCGTCGCGGCACTCGTGGTGTTCCTCGTGCTCGCCGTGCAAATGGGTTAAGGAGGGGAGAGCATGAACAACATCGTACTTGCCGTTCTGCAGGGCGTGGTCTGTCTCTTATACACATCTCCGAGCCCACGAGACTAGGCATGATCTCGT
>URVF01000175.1 GCA_900551185.1 uncultured Collinsella sp.
ATCTACACGCGTAAGATCGTCGGCAGCGTCAGATGTGTATAAGAGACAGCGTCGAACATGCCCGCGGTGATGGTGCCCGCCGCCATGCCCGCCGTCACACTACTCGATATGCCCGCAAACAGCAGCGCCACCGCAAAGATGGTCGAGCTCGCCGGGCCCAAGATGGGGGAGAGCGTGGCCGCTGCGACGGCGAGGTCGTCTACGACAATGCCGTGCACAAAGAAGGTCGTTGCGGCCAGGATGACCATGGCCGAGTTGATTGCCCAACCCACGCCCATCGAAAAGAGCGTGTCGAAGAGCTCGTAGCGCAGACGCTCTTCGATAACCTGCTCACCTTGGCCTTCGAAGTGCATGGATTGGATGACCTCGGAGTGCAGGAAGAGGTTATGTGGCATAACGACCGCGCCTAGGACACTTACGATAATCGCGGCAGAGCCAGTGGGCATACTGGGCGTGATCCAGCTTGCGGCGGCCTGCGGCCAGTCGACCTTGACCAGCGCAAGCTCGGCCAAAAACGAGAGTCCTACCACGCCTACGAAGGCGATGATCCATCGCTCGGCACGTTTGTAGGAGCTCGTCATGAGCATCGCCATCGATACCGCCGCCACGATGACGCAGCCCGCACGCACGGGCAGCCCAAAGAGCATTTGAAGTGCAATCGCACCACCCAGAACCTCGGCCATGGCGGTGGCGATGGTCGCGAGATAGGCACTGGCGAGCACCGCGCGTCCCACGATGCGGGGGAGAAAGCGCGTCGTGGTCTCGGCAAGACAGGCGCCCGTGGCGATACCCAGGTGTGCCGCGTTGTGCTGCAGCACAATGAGCATAATCGTGGACAGCGTGACGATCCACAGCAGCGCGTAGCCAAACTGCGAGCCCGCGGCCATGTTGGAGGCCCAGTTGCCCGGATCGATAAAGCCGACGGTCACGAGCAACCCGGGGCCGATATGCCGCGCAATGTCTAGGCCTCCGTGACTGCCGGTGCGTCGGGAGCCAAAGTGTTGTTTGAGATGGTTGATCATGGCTGGTTCCTACGTTGGGGTGGTGTGGCGCCGCGCTTGGGTCATGCGGCGCCATACGCTCGGTTTAGGTTGGGGTTACTTGCGTGCCTTGCCCTGGTTGGCCACGGCGTCAATCTTGGCGGCGATGGTCGCCGGGTCGCCGATGTAGCGCTTGTCGAGGACGTTGAAATCGGCATCGAAGGTGTAGACGAGCGGCACGCCGGTGGGGATGTTGACCTTGAGGATTTCCTCGGGCGTGAGGTGCTCGAACTTCATGACGAGCGAGCGCAGGGAGTTGCCGTGTGCGGCGATGAGTACGCGCTTGCCGGCGAGCATCTGGGGGCGAATCTCGTCTTCGAAATAAGGCCAGGCGCGGGCAATCGTATCTTTGAGGCACTCGGTATAGGGCAGCTGATCGGGCGCGACGTCGCGGTATTGCTCCTGGGTGTGGGGGTCGCGACTGTCGCCCGACTCGAGCGCCGGCGGGCAGGCATCGAAGGAACGGCGCCAGATGAGCACCTGCTCGTCGCCGTGCTCCGCCGCGGCATCGGCCTTGTTGAGACCCTGCAGCGCGCCGTAGTGGCGCTCGTTGAGCTTCCAGGATTTGATGACGGGCAGCCACTCGCGATCCATTTGGCCGAGCACGATGTTGAGGGTGTGGATCGCGCGCTTGAGGCGCGAGGTGTAGCAGACGTCAAAGTCGAAACCGGCTTCTTTGAGGGCTCGACCACCTGCGGCGGCTTCTTCACGGCCCGTGTCGGTGAGTTCTACGTCGGTCCAGCCGGTGAACAGGTTGAGCTTGTTCCACTCGGATTCTCCGTGACGGATAAGGACGAGTTGCATCGTCTGCCGGTCTGTCTGGTTTGTCATAGGGGCCTCCTTAATGTGGCACGACGCGCGTGCCGTTTGCTTGACGCCGCAAAGGATACCCGTTTTAGGCTCAAAAGTTAACCAAGACTAACAAAATTGTTGTATTTGAATAGGATGGTGAAAGGGGATTGCCGAAATGTCTTGATCTGTAACAACTAGGGATGGAAATTGGGTCTAGGTGTTACAGATCAAGACAGGAAGAAATGGTCCTATGGAAAATCTCGATCTGTAACAGCTGACCGCCAAAACCGACCATTCGTGTTACAGATTGAGACAAACCAAAACCGTCCTGCAGATAATCTCAATCTGTAACATCTAAGCGCCAAAATTGGGTCTTCCTGTTACAGATTGAGATGTTTGAAGCGGCGAGCTTACAGGCCGAACTTGGGGCCCTTGTTGTCGCTCTTGAGGTCGGCGGCACCCACTCGTAGGGCGTGCGTTACGCGATTGTTTCGAAACGGGTGGGAAACACAACGGGTCGGCGATGCTCCTAGTATGCCTATTCAACTGACTGACTAAATATCTAGGGGAGGATCGCGATGCAGGCAGATTCCGCTCAGCAGCAGGGCCTTTATCGCCCCGAATTCGACCATGATGCATGTGGCATCGGCGCGCTTGCCGATATCAACGGTGAGCGCCATCACCAGATTCTGGACGATGCGCTGTCCATTCTGGTCAACTTGGAGCACCGCGGCGGCACCGGACTCGAGAAGAACACCGGCGACGGCGCTGGCATCCTGTTCCAGGTTCCGCATCACTTTTTCCGTAAAGAGGCTCAGAAGTGCGGCCAGATTCTGCCGGCAGAGGGCGATTATGGCGTGGCCATGCTGTTCTTCCCGCAGGACGACAAGGGCGTAGAGGATGCCCGCCGCGTGTTTGAGGAGGGCTGCGCCGAGGCCGGCGTGCCGCTGCTCTTTTGGCGCGAGGTGCCGGTCGACCCGCACGACCTGGGCGAGACGGCCCGCGCCTGCATGCCTACCATCCTGCAGGCCTTTCTGGGCCGCCCCGACGACACGCCGGCCGGCGACGCATTCGAGCGCCGCCTGTACGTGTGCCGCCGCACCATCGAGAAGAAGGCCGACGTCGAGTTTGCCCTGCGCGACAAGATCTTCTATGTGTGCTCCATGAGCTCGCGCACCATCGTGTACAAGGGTATGCTGGTCGCCACGCAGATGCGCCGCTTCTTCATCGATCTCAACGACGCCGCCGTCAAGACGGCCGTGGCGCTCGTCCACTCGCGCTACTCCACCAACACCACGCCCAGCTGGGAACGCGCGCACCCCAACCGTTTTATCATCCATAACGGCGAGATCAACACCCTCAAGGGCAACGTCAACTGGATTCGCGCCCGCGAACCCAACCTGTACAGCCCCGTGTTGCAGCACGATCTTGAGCGTGTGATGCCCATCATCAACCGCGAGGGTTCCGACTCTGCGATTTTGGACAACGTGCTCGAGTTTTTGGTCATGAACGGTCGCCCGCTCACGCGTGCCGCGTCCATGCTGCTGCCCGAGCCGTGGGACCACAACGACAATCTGAGCGAGGAACGCCGCGCCTACGACGCCTACCAGTCCATGCTCATGGAGCCGTGGGATGGCCCGGCGGCCATCGCCTTTACCGACGGTCGCACGCTGGGTGCCGCCCTCGACCGTAACGGCCTGCGTCCCGCCCGCTACTATGTGACGCGCGACGGTCGCTTTATGCTGGCAAGCGAGGTGGGCACCATCTGTCTCTTATACACATCTGACGCTGCCGACGATCTTACGCGTGTAGAT
>URVF01000176.1 GCA_900551185.1 uncultured Collinsella sp.
ATCTACACGCGTAAGATCGTCGGCAGCGTCAGATGTGTATAAGAGACAGACTCGGCCTACATCCTGCAGCGCGTGGAACGCGACCGCATGGCCGCGGTTACCGAGGAGCGCCGTCGCAATATGGCACGTAAGGAGCTCGCGTGGCTGAGCCGCGGTGCCCAAGCGCGCTCCACCAAGCCCAAGTTTCGTGTGGATGCCGCTCGCGAGCTCATCGCCGACGTACCGCCCGTACGCGACGAGCTGGAGCTCAAGCGCCTGGCGGTGAGCCGCCTGGGCAAGCAGGTTATCGATGTGGTCGACGTGGACGCCGGCTATGCGGATACCGATGGCGCGCCCAAGCAGGTACTTTCCGACGTGACCTGGCTCATCGGAGCGGGCGACCGCTATGGACTTTTGGGCGAGAACGGCGCCGGCAAGTCGACCTTGCTCGACGTGATCCAGGGCAAGATTGAACCCACGCGCGGCCGTGTAAAGATCGGCCAGACAGTGCGCTTTGGCGTGCTGTCGCAGCAGCTCGAGGAGCTCGAGCCCTACATGGGCGACACGATTCGCGAGGTGCTCAGCAACTATAAGAAGTACTACGTCATCGACGGCAAGGAAACTTCGCCCGAGAAGCTCTGCGAGCGCCTGGGATTTACGACGCAGCAGCTCTGGAGCCGCATCGGCGATCTTTCGGGCGGCCAGCGCCGTCGCCTGTCGCTGCTGCTGACGATTCTGGACGAGCCCAACGTGCTCATCCTGGACGAGCCTGGCAACGACCTGGATACCGACATGCTCGCGATTGTCGAGGACCTGCTCGACGGCTGGCCCGGCACGCTGATTCTGGTGACGCACGACCGCTTTTTGATGGAGCGCGTGACCGACCAGCAGTGGGCGCTGCTCGACGGCCACCTGACGCATATGCCCGGTGGCGTGGACCAGTACCTGCGCCTGTGCAACGCTACCGCCGAGGGCGAGCCCGTGGGCGCGCCGAGCGCCAAGACCGGCACGTTCGACACCGGTGCCGCGGCAGCTGCGGCCGAAAAGCCTAAGTCGAGCGGTCAGCCCAACGGCCTGTCCAACGCCGAGCGCCAGAAGCTCCGCCGCGAGGTGAGTTCGCTCGAGCGCAAGATGGAGACGCAGCGCACCCGCGTTGAGGAGGCCGAGGCAGCAATGGCCCAAGTCGATCCCACCAACTACACGGCGCTCGGCGAGCAGCAGGCAAAGATCGACGAGGCTCACGCTGCCATGGACGAGCTGGAGATGGCGTGGCTCGAGGCGAGCGAAAAGCTCGAGGGCGAGGAGTAGGCGAGAATGATCAAAGCCGCGTTTTTCGATATCGACGGCACGCTGCTGAGCTTTAAGACCCACCGGATTCCGGCGTCGGCGCAGCAGGTGCTCGACAGCTTTCACGAGCAGGGGATCGCGTGCGTGATCGCCACGGGCCGTCCGACCTACCAGATGCCGGACTGGCTGTTCGACCTGGGCTGGGATGCGTACATTACGCTTTCGGGCCAGCACTGCTTTGATGCCGAGGGGGTTTACCGCAGCTGCCCGATCGATTCGGACGACGTCGCGGTGATTGTGGACCAGGTGGCGCAGGGGCGCTACGACTCGCTGTGCATGCAGGGCGAGAACTCGTTTGTGAACCGCCTGTCCGAGCGCGTGGTGACGGCTGGCAGCAACGCGGGAATCGTCTACCACGAGGAGCCGTTTGAGCACGCCTTTGACGCACCGGTCTACCAGTTCTGCGCCTTTGTGGACCCTGACGACGAGCATATCGTGACCGATGCCGTGTCGCATTCGCTCGCCACGCGCTGGTGCGACCTGTTCTGTGACATTATTCCCGCTAACGGCGGCAAGGACCTGGGCGTGGCGGCGACGCTGGAGCGCCTGGGCATCGACGCGAGCGAGGCGATTGCCTTTGGCGACGGCGAGAACGACCTGTCGATGTTTGCCGCCGTGGGCACTAGTGTGGCCATGGGCAACGCGCAGGAGACTGTGAAGGCCGCAGCGACCTACGTTACGACCGCCGTAGACGATGACGGCATCTACAACGCCGCGAAGCACTTTGGACTCGTGTAGCTGCGACCCGGCACTTGGGGACACTCCTTGCGGGGCGTGTTCCCATTTTGTTTTCGTCCCGCTCGTTTTGTGAAACACGGCTAACTTTTAGGCAAAGTAGTAAGACATGGGCAACTTTTGCGGTAAAGTAAGCCGTGGAAAGTATCCAACGGCTAACTAGCAATCATCGCGAAAGGCGGTCCATGGCCCTGCGTGAATCCGGAGAAGACTATCTCGAATCGATCTACGTTCTGTCGGAACGTCAGGGCATCGTGCGCTCGATCGACGTTGCGGAGTACCTCGGCGTAACCAAGGCGAGCGTTTCCAAGGCCATGGCGACGCTGGAAAGCAACGGCTATGTCGAAATGGGCAAGCGTGACGTTCATCTGACGGAGTGTGGTCTGGAGGTCGCTCGCCAAATGTGGGAGCGTCACTGCTTTTTCGTGGGGCTGCTGGAGGATGCGGGTGTTTCGGCTGAGGTCGCGTCGCAAGAGGGCTGCCACATGGAGCACTGCCTGAGCGAGGAGAGCTTTGAGAAGCTAAGGGCGATGTTGGGCCGGGACAGCGACCGGGACCAGTAGCCCCGCCAACTAAGTTCAACTCAGACAAGGAACCCCGCCAGCAAGCGATGCCCAAGAACCACCAGCAACGTCACCGCAGGCCGGGGCCGGGCTTGGTTTTGAAAACATTCCGCAGACCAGAAGTGCCCCCGTTCGTAGCTCCGAAGGAGCAGAACGGGGGCACTTCATTGGTCGAGGACGTTTTCAAAACCAAGCCCGGCCCCGGCCGGAAGGACCACAGACGCTACAGGTTCTTGACACCCATCGCGCGCATGGCGTTCAGGATGGCGATGATCGCCACGCCCACGTCGCCAAAGACGGCGAGCCACATGTTGGCAATGCCCAGCGCTGCCAGCACAAGGATCAGCAACTTGATGCCCAGTGCAAAGATGATGTTCTGCCAAACAATCGTCATGGTCTTGCGCGCCACGCGGATAGCGCGGGAGATGTTGGAAGGTTTGTCGTCCATGAGCACAACGTCCGCCGCCTCGATTGCGGCGTCCGATCCCATGGCGCCCATGGCGATTCCGACGTCGGCGCGCGTGAGCACGGGTGCGTCGTTGATGCCGTCACCGACAAAGGCGAGCTTGCCCTTGCCCGATTCGACTGCCAGCAATGCCTCGACACGCTCGACCTTGTCGCCCGGCATCAGTTGCGCATGGAACTCGTCGAGCCCCAACTGTTCGGCAACGGACGCAGCCACTTCCTCGCGGTCGCCCGTGAGCATGACGGTGCGCTTGATGCCGGCGGCGTGCAGATCGCGAATCGTTTGCTCGGCATCGGCCTTGACGGTGTCGGCAATTACAATGTGGCCGGCATAGATGCCATCGACGAGCACGTGGAGGATGGTGCCGACGACCTCGCAATCGGGCGCTTCGACGCCGGTCGCTGCGAGCATCTTTGCGTTGCCAACGACGACGTGCTTGCCGTCGATGGTTGCCGTCACGCCATGGCCCGCGTCGTTGGTGGAGTCGCTTACGCGCTTGGGGTCGACCTCGCCCTGGTAGGCGACACGTACGGAC
>URVF01000177.1 GCA_900551185.1 uncultured Collinsella sp.
TACACGCGTAAGATCGTCGGCAGCGTCAGATGTGTATAAGAGACAGCTGTTGCACGTCCACGCGGCACCGTCCCTTCATAAGCAAAAACCCACGATGCGGATGTTTCCCGCATCGTGGGCAACGGCTGCAGTATAGCGCCGATATGCGATGAATCACCTAGATGTTGAGCATGTGATAGGTCACGCACGCACCCGGAGCGTCAACGGTCACGCCATAGGCCTCGGGATAGATGCGTGTCGAGAACACGAGCGCGCCATCGTTCACAAACACCTCGACCGACGAGACATCGCCAACAATGCGCACGTTACGAACCTCGTCGACGGGCTCCCAGCGCACGGTACGACCGCAGCCGGCAGAAGCGCGACCCTCATCGGTAAATCGCATCTCAAAGCGCGAAGGCAGTTCGCCCTCAGCGGGCACAAACGCCAGCTTCAGCTCGCCATCAACGGTCGCGGTAAACGCGCCATCGACACCGTTGGCAACAACGTCAAAGCAGGTATCGCCGTCAACCTCCAACGAGCCCGCCCCCACACGCACCGAGGCATAATGGTGCTCGATCTCGCGCACCGGCTGCTGCAGCACCACGCCGCCGGCACCGGCTGTAAGCTCACGCGGCACCGTCATGCAGTGCTGCCAGCCGCACGCCACGGTAGGCGCGTTGCCATAGGTCGGCTCATCGGGCATGCCCATCCAGCCAATTAGAATATGGCGACCGTCCTCGGCCGTGAACTCCTGCGGAGCATAGAAGTCAAAACCAGCGTCCCACAGGCGGAACTCGCCCAGTTCATAGGCACCGTCACCACCGGTGATGTCGCCCGTTACAGGCATGTAGCCAGCAGCGTATACGTTGCCGCGGTTCCAACGACCGCCCTCGAGCCCCTGGGGAGAGAAAGACAGAAACCTTGCCGGCACACCGCCATCCACCTCAAGCTCAAGGTATCCCGGGCATTCCCACATAAACCCAAAGCGTTCGGGCGTGCAAACGCGGGTCTCGAGCTCCCAGCTCAGCATATCGGCCGAGCCATACACCAGGATCTCGCCCACATCGCGCCCGGCGCCCTCGCCGTGCATGGCGCAAAATCGACTATCGACATGCGGCCCGTCCACGCGACGACGCGCGCCCAGCACCATGTGGTAACGCCCATCATCATCGCGCCACACCTTGGGGTCACGCACGTGGCAGGTCAAATCCTCGGGATAATCCTCGGACGCCAGCACCACGCGCTTTTGGCTGAACTCCCGACCGGCAAGGCCATCAACGCTCTCGACATAAACAGTATCGGCGCGGCGGCCGATATTGACGTAGTCGTACGTGCCGTCCGAATCGGAAAGCTTAACGTTGCCCGTATAAAGTACGCGAATGCGACCGTCCTCGGCAAGCGCGGAGCCCGAATACACGCCGTGGCAATCGAACGGCTCGTCGGGCAGCAGCGGGGCGCCAACGTAGTCCCACGTCAAAAGATCGCGACTCGTCGCATGGCCCCAGGCCTTTACACCGCCCTCGACATCAAACGGCGCATACTGAAAATAGGCATGGAACACGCCACCCGCCTGGCAGAGACCGTTGGGGTCGTTGAGCCAACCCGCCGGCGGCATAATATGGAAGCGTTGGCCATACGCGCCATGACCGCACTCAGAGGCGGCGGCGTCAACAGCGGCGACCAGCTTTGCGAGGTCGCGACCAAGTGCATTAGACATATCAAAGTCCTAACGGATCGAAAGTAACAAGGCACCAGAGATCGGCACCAGATACGGGAAACGCCCGCGAGCATACGACCCGCGGGCATCCCCTCAATCAAAAGTTCTTAGGCCTGCTCGGAAACCTTGGGCTCGTCCTTGTACAGGACAAACGAGACGGCAAAGGAAACCAGCGCGGCGACCGCAAACATGATCGCGTACTGCACGGGTTGGGCCAGGCACAGCAGGATACCGAAGATACCGGTAACGCCCGTGCCGGAGGCAGCCAGCGAGGTGAGCGCGCAGACCAGGGCACCGCAACCGCCGCCGATGCAGCCGGCGATGAAGGGCTTAAAGAAGCGCAGGTTCACACCAAAGATGGCAGGCTCGGTAATGCCCATGAAGGCGGACAGGGCCGAAGGAAGCGCCAGGCCCTTGATCTTGGCATCGCGGGTCTTAAAGACAACGGCGAGTGCGGCGCCACCCTGAGCGATGTTGGCAGCACTGGCGATGGGCAGCCAGTAGGTCACGCCGTACTGGGCAAGCTGGCCCAGGTCGATGGCGGTGTACATCTGGTGGATACCGGTAACGACCGTGGGGGCATAGAACAGGCCGACGATAAAGGAACCGATGCCGAAGGGCAGGGTCAGCAGGGCCTGAATCAGACCGAGGATGGCGTTCTCGGCCCAGACAAAGATGGGGCCGACGGCAACGAGCGTCACGAGCACGGTCACGAACACGGAGACGAGAGGAGTCACAAAGAGATCGAACATCTCGGGAACGATCTTGTGCAGGCGCTTCTCGAGGAAGGCGAGAATGGCACAGGCGATGACGATGGGGATCACATGACCCTGATAGCCGACCCACTCAAAGCTGTACACGCCGGGGATGACGTTGACCATGGTCTGCACGCCCTCGGAGGCAACCGTATAGGCGCTCTGCAGCGAGGAGTTGATGAATGCACCACCGACGACGGCGCCCAGGTACGGGTTGGCGCCAAAGGCCTTAGCGGCGGAGTAGCCGATCAGAATCTGCAGAATGCCAAAGGACGTTCCCGAGACCAGGTCGGCAATCTTGAAGATAAAGTTATTGGTGTCGAGCGCGATAAAGCCGTTGGAGGCCATAAAGTTGAGGGCGCTCATAATGCCCAGCAGCAGGCCCGAAGCCACGATGGCGGGGATGATGGGGACAAATACGTCGCCGAGCACCTTAATGGCACGCATAAAGATGTTCTGCTGCTGAGCCGCGGCCTCCTTGACCTCGGCCTTGGTAGCAGCCTCGACGCCACTGAGCGCGATGAACTCTTCGTAGACCTTGTTGACGGTGCCGGTGCCAAAAATAATCTGGAGCTGGCCCTGGGCCTCAAAGACGCCCTTAGCGCCGTCGATATTCTCGAGGGCCTCCTTGTCAACCTTGGCGTTATCGGCAATCACCAGGCGCAGACGCGTGGCGCAGTGTGCGGCCGAAACAACGTTGTCGGCGCCACCGATGTTGTCGAGCACCTCTTGGGCTGATTTGCGGTAGTCCATAACTTCCCTTTCCTCCAACGGGCGCATGTGTACCCGGCCATCTTTGACACTTACACTGTAATCGTTTTCAGTTTCATATATCTGTAATCGTTTTCATATAGCGGTAAACGGTCGATAATTGACGGTGAAAGGTAGTTTTGAGACAAAAACAGAGAATCAGAAGCCGGCAGACATGCCCAAAGCCTAGACATTCATCAGCTGATGGCCGAGCTTGAGGGTCTTTAGACCGCTCTCCCCCTCCACGCCATCGAGCGTGTTGAGCAACATATTGGTCGCCTCGACGCCACTGGTCAGGTAGCCATAATGTACGGTGGGAATGCCGCCCGTCAGCGCGCGCAAAAACGCGTTGTCGCCAAAACCGCTCACGCTGTCTCTTATACACATCTGACGCTGCCGACGATCTTACGCGTGTAGAT
>URVF01000178.1 GCA_900551185.1 uncultured Collinsella sp.
CTACACGCGTAAGATCGTCGGCAGCGTCAGATGCGTATAAGAGACAGCAACCAAGTCATCTGGCGGCAATATGCCCAAGACGGGCGATCTGATTGTGATGGCGAGCCTTGCCAGCGCGAGCTTGGCTACGCTGGGCGCTACGTCTATCGTAAGTGGTAAGCATAAGCTCGATCAGCAGAAGAAAGCTTCTGGAGAGGACGACTCTGAGGAGTAGCCTCTTGGTTGCTAGATAATTAAAGAGTTGGGACGGGGTCCGGTGCGAATGCATCGGGCCCCGTTTTGTTGTGCAACGATTAGTTGTGCCCCCTCACACCTCTTGTTGCTACCGTTGCCCGATATGATCGCGCGGCGGCATCGGTACGCGCGAGGAGGTCATTACAATTGGCACCGTGTTGTGATTTAGGGGGAACGTTTTGGTGTCTGAACAGGCAAATAATGGTTGTGCTGCCGGCTTTGGCGTGCGTTTGATCGGCTGTGCCGACGATGCGGCTTTACCCATTGGCATGCACGACTATGCGGAGGCTCTTGGTTGCTGCACGCTGGTCGACAAGACCATGTTTATTGCAGATGTGTTGGATTGCGACGCGTCCGTTGTGGTGTGCTGTCGACCCGAGGGTTTTGGCAAGAGCATGAACTTGTCGATGCTCAGGGCTTTTCTGGAGCGTCCGGCGGTCAGTCGCGCTGGTCAGCGTTTGTTTGCCGATGCTCAGATTTGGGATGCGGACGGCGGGCGTTATCGGGATGAGTACGCTTGCTATCCGGTGATATCGCTGGACTTCTCTGGTGCTGCGAGGCGTGGCCCCGCTGTTGCCGACGTCCTGCGCGATGCTCTTTCGGGCGAGTGCGCTCGCTTGTTGGCGCTCTTGGAGGCTCCGGATTTAGCTCGAGACAAGGTGCGTCACATCGAACGCGTTGCGCGTGGCGCGGCGAGCGAGGATGAGGTCGCCTCGGTGCTTGGCGTGCTCATAGAGCTGCTGGAGATTGCCTGCGATGAGCAGGTTGTATTGCTCGTTGATGGGTACGATGCGGCGTGGTCTCGCCGTGCGAGCGCGAGGGACGCTTCCGACGCCGATCCGGCAGAACTACTTGACCGTGCGCTGTTTGACGCCATTGCCACTGCGCGCGATTCGTTGCGGCTGACGTGTCTGATGGGGGAGTGTTCCGGTCCCGCCGAAGCGGCGCTTTCTTCGCGCGGCTGCTCGTATTGTCTGACGACGCCGCTGTCGGCGTGGTGTGACCGTTGGTTCGGTTTTTCGGATGCCGAGGTCGAGGCTCTGTTGAATCATGCTGGGCGCGAGGAATACCTGGATGATGCGCGTGAATGGCTCGAGGGATATCGGTTTGGCAGGGCCTATTGCTCGAGTCCAGAGCGTGTGATCGGTTTTCTGGGCCGAGGCTGCACGGCGCCTGTGCGTGCCGATCTGTATGGATATGCCGATTGTCTGAGTAGGGTAGTTGCCGGGTGGAATCTCGACCGCCTTTCGGTCTTGTTTGATTTGCTCGAGGCCCATGGGTGCGCTGAGGTCCCGCTTTGTTTGGGCACTGCAGAGCCAGATGTCTCGCCTGACGATGGCATGTGGACAGCGCTGTATCTGTCCGGTTTTCTCACGACGGATATGACTGAGGAGCCGGAGCATGGCGATCGCCTCCGTGCTTTGCGATTGCCCAATAACGAGCTTCGCCAGACCTTGCGTCTAGTGATTATTGAGTGGTTTGAGTGCGCTGCAGAAGACATTCGAGACGTCGATGCGTTTCGCGACGGGCTGTGCCATGGGAACGAGGATACCGTGAGGCGGGCGCTAAGCCGCATCTTAGGAGATGCGGGAATCGGTGCGACCGACCCAGATGCGCCACTGCCATATCATCTGCTCTTGCAGGGGCTCTGCTTTGGCTTGCCGGGCTATGCCAATCCTGCCTCGAGGCGAAAGTGTGGCGCGGGTCGCTGGGACATCCAGGTTTTCCCTACGGGTGCCGTGTTCGACGTAGCAGACACGATTGGCATGCTGGACGAGCGCCCGCTGATAACGATTAACTTGATGTATGACCCCGATGTGGATGCGCTGGGCCTGGAATTGCTGGCCGTGCAGTCGCTACTCGACATAGAGCGCGACGGCATCGACGAAATCCGTGTACCGCGCCCCGGCGTGGGTCGCATGCGCTGGGGGTTCGGTTTTGATGGGCAGCATGTGGCTACGGTGTGCCAGCGGCTTTAAGCGCCGAGGTGTTTCCGACTTCCGTTACTCGGTGTCCTTCATGGGCGGCATGGGCTTCCAGTTGGGATCCTTGACGATCTTGCGGGCGTCCTTCATGCCTCGGCGCAGCGCCGGAATACCGGTCTTAAAGCACTTGTCAACGGCAGCCAGGCGAATGAACTCCTTGCAGAAGGTCGCGACGTTGCCCAGACGGAACAGCGCGGGGTGATAGTCGCCGTAAATCTGCATGTAGCGGGCCAGATAACCGCGGTTGCGCATGATGTAGTAGCGGTTGGTGTCGCTCGTAGAGTTGAGCTGGCGCTTGCCGGCGATATCCCAGTTAGAGACAGCGCGGGCACGCTTGAGCACCACGTCGGCAACAACGGCGGCGGGGAAGTGCTGGCTGGCCACGTAGCCGTAGCAGGCATCGTCGCCGTAGATAAAGAAGCGCGCGTCGGGCAGGCCAATCTTGTCGACCACGCGGCGCGAGAACATGCCGCCCTCAAAGCACAGCTGGTTCATGGCGCGGTAGCCCTTGGGGCCCAGGTCCCACTTAGCGATGGGGTTGGGGATACCAAGCGAAAGGATGAGCTGGTACTGCCAAAAGAAGGCGCCGCCGTCAAAGTCCAGGCGCGAACCCTGGATGACATCGTAGCGGTCGGTCCACTTGGCAAGACGCTCGATGCCTTCGGGGATGACGAGCACGTCGTCGTCCATCACCCAGAACCACTGGGCGCCCAGGTCGTAGGCGCATTTGGTGCCGGCGGAGAAGCCACCTGCACCGCCGCCGTTTTCGAGCTGCGGGGCGTAGATGACACGGTCGGTGCCGCCCTTCGCGTCGGGCTGTTCGATGTCGGTGCCCCACAGGTTGGCCAGGCGCTCGTTGAATGCGGTGCACATGGCCTCGGTCTCACGCGAATTCTCGTTATCGACGATCACGATGCGCCAGGGCGCTGCCGTAAGCTCGGTCATGGAATCGAATAGGTTGGCCAGGAGTTCCTGGCGCTTGTACGTAACGACAACGATGGCGAGCTTATCGATGGGGGCGGGAAGGGTTGAAGGCATGGGGCAATATATCCTTTCACGCGCGGCGCGCATGCGCTGCACGGAAGCTATCGAATACGTCCTTGGGACTGTCCTATTGTAAAGGCTCGGCGCACCTTGACGGCAAGCTTTGAATAAAACGCAGGAACCTGCCACGGGCCCGCCGCATGACGTGGGGCTGCTTTGCCCGCAAGAGGCTCCATAGATTATATAAACGCCCGCTGGCGCGCTGACCCTTTGATACCATGAAACGACAGGTATTTCCTAAGGAGCACATTTGTCTACTAACGCCTCTGGCAGCCCTGTTCTGTCGCTGTCTCTTATACACATCTCCGAGCCCACGAGACTAGGCATGATCTCGT
>URVF01000179.1 GCA_900551185.1 uncultured Collinsella sp.
TACGAGATCATGCCTAGTCTCGTGGGCTCGGAGATGTGTATAAGAGACAGCACGCCGGCGCTGCGAATCAGGTATACCTCGCAGCCCGCGTCGACCTTACGCTTGCAATGGACAACGATGCGCTCCCCCGCCGCGGCATCCACCGGGCAGGGAACTTGCGGCCAGCGTTTAGGTACATCGGGCCGAGCGTCGGCGCCCGGGTAAAACCTGATCTCGAGCGTATCGCCCGCCGCCACGGCGGCGTCGAGCTCAACGGTCACCTCTTCGTGGCCCACAGCGACCAAGCGCCCCACACGCACGCCCTGGTTGATCGCGCGTTCAAAACTCATAAGCTCCGCACCCGAGCGGCCTCGCAAATACGCGTCGGTAAACCCGCGGTTAAACGACCTTCCCAGTTCACGCTCGAGCGCCAGCACGGCATCGGGATCCCACGCGCCATCGCGCAGCATATCGAGCGCCCGGCGCCACGCCCGCACCACGTTGTAGACGTAGTCGGGGTTTTTCATACGCCCCTCGATCTTGAGCGACGCCACCCCGGCAGCAACAAGCTCGGGTAAATGAGCAATGCCCAGATAGTCACGCGGGCAGAGCAGACGATCGCCTTCGACGGCAACGACGCTCTCCCCAGCCTCATCCACCAAATCGTACGCCAGACGGCACGGCTGCGTGCAGTCGCCACGCATCGCCGACCGTCCGCGCCGCAGGGCCGAAAACTCGCACGCACCCGAATAGCCAATGCATATGGCGCCATGGCAGAACACCTCGATGGGCACACCGGTAGCGCAGAGCGTCGCAATCTCTGCCACGGTCAGCTCGCGCGCCGTCGTCACGCGCTCGACCCCCAGCTCGTCAGCCGCCAAACGCACGGCGCCCTTGCTATGGACGCCCGCTTGGGTGGACAGATGAATCTCGACCCCCGGAATTGCCGCATGCAGCGCGCAGGCCAACCCGGCATCGGCCACAATCAGAGCATCGGCGCCCAGCTCCAGTGCATGAGCTCCCAGCGCCACCGCATCGGACAGCTCATCGTCAAACACGAACACGTTGAGCGTCACGTACACGCGCACGCCATGGGCATGCGCCACGGCGCAGCCGCGCGCAAACTCGTCATCCGTAAAACCATGCGCGCTCACGCGGGCGTTAAAGCCGCCCAACCCCGCATAGATGGCATCGGCGCCCGCGGCGATGGCCGCAAGCATCTGGTCGAGCCCGCCCGCCGGCGCCAGCAGCTCGGGCAGCGCCGCACCGGCAGCATCCAATCCAGTCTCGTATTGTCCGCTCGGCCCCATCGCCCGAATCGCCATCGGCAAACTCCTTACCAAGGTATGCATTCACTCTGAAAAATGCCGTCTTCCAGCATACACGAGGCATCGCGCGCCCCGTTTGGTTTATCGTGTAATAACTTATGTCCATCCTGCCTCGACGGCACATCCGCCGCCCGGCACGACATACCTGGAGGTCAATATATGGGTCCTCGCCAACGACAGGGACGCAGCCGTTCAAAGACGCATGCTCTGCCCATAATCCT
Organism: uncultured Collinsella sp.; assembly: GCA_900551185.1. Classification (GTDB taxonomy): domain Bacteria; phylum Actinomycetota; class Coriobacteriia; order Coriobacteriales; family Coriobacteriaceae; genus Collinsella. Next base: position 1,529 of record URVF01000179.1, read on the forward strand.
GCTCTCGTTTTTGGGCTTTCTGCTGATTGCGGGCGTCGCGTTTGGCATCGGCATGGTCGGCAACGTCAACCGCTGGCTGTCCGATCTGCCCGACTACACCGACGCCAACGCGTATCTGGTGAGCGAGCCCACCGAGATCGTCGACTGCAACGGCAACAAGATTGCGAGCTTCTACACGCAAAACCGCAAGTCCATCACCAAGGACGAGGTCTCCCCCTACGTGCTGCAGGGCACCGTTGACGTCGAGGACGAGCGCTTCTACGAGCACGGCGGTATCGACCTGTGGGGTATCGCGCGTGCTGCGGTGGCAACCCTCGGCGGCGGGCACGAAGGCGCCTCGACTATCACCCAGCAGCTGGTGCGCAACACCATCCTGCAGGAGGAGCAGTTCGACTCGACCATCGAGCGTAAGGTGCGCGAGGCCTACATCGCGGTCAAGATGGAGGACATGTACTCCAAAGACGAGATCCTCATGATGTACCTCAACACCATCTATTACGGTCACGGCGCCTACGGTATTGAGGCCGCCGCCGAGACCTACCTGTCCAAGAGCGCCGCAGACCTCACCCTGAGCGAGGCCGCGCTGTTGATCGGCCTTCCCAACTCGCCCTCGCAGTACGACCCCACGGTCAACCCCGACCTGGCGCTGTCCCGTCGCAACAAGGTCCTCGACAACATGCTGCGCCTGGGCCACATTACGCAGGAGGAGCACGATGCCGCACAGGCCGAGCCCATCACCCTCAACGTGACCGAAATCTCTGGCAGCGGCGTTGACGTATACTCGCAGCCCTACTTTGTCGCCTATGTTAAGCAGCTGCTGGAGCAGGAGTTCTCGACCGACGTGCTCTTTAAGGGCGGTCTGACCGTCAAGACCACCATCGACCCCACGATGCAGCAGGTGGCAGAAAATGCCGTCCGCGAGCAGCTCGACACGCTCTCGCTCGACGGCCTGGACATGGGCATGGTCGTCGTCGATCCCAAGACCGGCTACATCAAGTGCATGGTGGGCGGCTACGACTACAACGCCGACGAGAACCACGTAAACCATGCCACGGCCAAGCGTCCCGTCGGCTCCACCTTTAAGGCCTTTACGCTGGCAACTGCCATCCAAAACGGCATGAACCCCAACGTCACCCTCAACTGCAACTCGCCGCTCAAGGCCAAGGGCACCACGACCGAGGTCCAAAACTACGCCAACCATAGCTATGGCAACATCACGCTTAAGCAGGCAACGGCATACTCCTCCAACACCGGCTACATCCAGGTGGCAGAAGCCGTCGGCAACAGCAAGATCATCTCGCTCGTCAAAAAGCTCGGCATCGATCCCGCCAAGGACAACATCGAGGACGTTCCCGTCATGACGCTCGGCACCGGCTCGATCTCGCCGCTCGAGATGGCCGCCGCCTACGCGACGTTTGCCAACGGCGGCTACTATCGCCAGCCGATCGCCATCACCGAGATTGACTCTCGTACCGGTTCGGTGCTGTACCAGCACACCGACAATCCCTCACAGGTGCTTACCGAGGGCGAGGCCGCCGCGGTCACCGATGTTCTGTCCGGCGTCATGCAGGGCGGCGGCACGGGTGCTGCTGGCGCCCTGAGCGTCAACCAGCCCTATGCCGGCAAAACGGGCACCACCGACAACACCACCAACCTGTGGTTCTGCGGCTATACCCCGCAGCTGGCGTGCGCCCTGTGGACCGGCTATTCCGCGGGCGAGATCCCCATCCAAAAATACGGCACGGACCTGCTGGGCGACAGCACCAACCTGCCTGTCTTTAAGCGATTTATGAACACCGTTCTGACCGGTACCGAGCGCGAGGAGTTTGCGACCGGAACGGCGCCCACCTACAAGAACAACAGCGTCTGGAAGTTCTACGGCACCAACAACACCAAGAAGACGGAGAACGACGACAAGGACGAGAACGAGGACGAAGAGGAAACCACTACCACAACGACTACCACGACGACCACGACCGCCGAGACCACGGGCGGCGACACCACCGGTGGTACCGGTACCACCGGTGGCTCGACGGGCGGATCCACTGGTGGTTCGACCGGCGGC
>URVF01000180.1 GCA_900551185.1 uncultured Collinsella sp.
CGTCGGCAGCGTCAGATGTGTATAAGAGACAGCCCATGGCCTTCTTCATGCGGCGGTTGAGCCACCAGCCGATCAGGAAGAAAATCGCCATGGGAAGGATGAGCGTAAGCAGGTAGTAGGTCATCAAACCCGAGTTTTTATCGGGAACGACCGACTCTAGGGACGCACCGGATTCAAGCACACGATCGGTAAAGCCCGCGTCATTCGGCACACCGGTCGTCTTGTAGGCGATGTTCTCGTCCTCGCCCTTCTTGGTGTAATAAATCGTGTAATCGTCCATGTTGTACTCGACCTTGTCGACGCTCTTCTTATCGAGCGCTTTGACAAACGTCGAGTAATCGGTCTTCGTAATCTGCTGCGTGTGACCGATGTTGGGGAACAGAACGGTCGAGAGCACGAGGTAGACGACGAAGGCGATGAGCACGTAGAGGATCATATTCCGTCTACGTTTGTTGTCATCCATCTCCATCTGCTTGAACTCCATCTACTGGGGTTGATAATGCTTTCTAGAATACCCAACCCGGACGGCGATAAACCGACACCGGGCACGAAAGGACAGAGATGGCATCACTGGAAGTCGGCAAGGTTCAAATCTATACGGGCAACTGATCGCGATGAAACCCGACACCACAGAGCTCATACTGACCGGCCGCGGCTTGCTGCCACTCGCCGACCTTGCTGACCTGGTCACCGAAATGCGCCCCGTCAAACACTACTTCGACGAAGGCCTCCTGGCCCGCCAAGGCATCGAATACTAATTGATCCGAAGGGGACGGAGGAAAACGGATCATCGACATCACGACGGAGAGCAATGATCCGTTTTCCTCCGTCCCCAAGGGATCATTTGGCAGTGGCGCGGCCGAGCCAGTTGCCGCTGTGGTGGTAGATGGTAAACATCGTGGCCGTGATGAGCCAGGTGACGGGGTAGACCAGCAGCAGGTGCTCAAGCGACGGATCGAACGGCATGATCGCAAACACCCAGATCACCCTGAGCACGACAGTTCCAAAAATCGTGAGCAGCATGGGCTGCAAGCTCACGCCGGCACCGCGAATGGAGCCCGACGCGTTTTCGATAATCGAGAAAATCGCGTAGAACGGCGCGATAAAGTGAAGAATCGTCGTGGTGTACGCAGAAATCGAAGCATCGTCGACAAACAAACGCGACAGCGGACCCGAGAACACCAGGAGCACGGCAGACAGGCCACCAATGAGCATAAACGACAGCACGAGCGACGTATGGTAGCCCTTGCGCATGCGCTCGTAGTTGCGCGCGCCAAAGTTCTGTGCCGAGAACGTGGTGATCGACACGCCGAGCGCCTCGGTAACCATCCAGACAATGCCATCTAAGCGGCCCGAAAGACCCCACGCCGTGGTGACATCGGCGCCAAACGAGTTGACCGACACCTGAATCAAAACGTTGGAAATCGAATACGCAGCAGACTGAAAGCCAAGCGGCAGACCACACGAGATCATGCTCTTACAAATGCCAGGATCAATGCCGAGTTTGGACAGTGAAAGCCGCCACGCACCCGGTGCGTGCATCATACGAATCACGATCATCGTGGCGTTGGAGCAAATGGTCAGCGCCACCGCGATGCCACAGCCCAGAGCCTCCATATGAAGCACGGCAACGAAGATGACATCCAGCACCGCATTAACAAGGCAGCCAGAAGCGATGATTACAGCAGGCCCGCGCGTGTCGCCCACGGCGCGCAGCAGTGCCGTTCCCATATTGAGCAGCAGCGCCGCAACCATGGCGGCAAAATAGCAACGAGCATAGGCCACGCCCTCGGCCAATAGTTCATGCGGCGTGTTCATAAGCACCAGCATGGGCTCAACGAACACTATGCCAAGAATCGAGAAAACGATACCGCCCACCAGCGCGAGCGTCATGGCCGTATGGACCGAACGGCTCAGTCGCTCATCATCGTGCTGGCCAAAATACTGACCGGTAATGACCGCGCAGCCGGCGCCGACGCCAACGCAAAAGCCAATGCAGAGCTCGGTGAGCACCATCGTGGCCTGGATGCCGCCCAATGCGAGCTTGCCGCCAAACTGGCCGACGATATAGGTACCGATAAGCGTGTAGGCCTGCTGAAAAAACGAGCTAAAGAAGATGGGAACGCACAGCGACAGCAATTGTTGCCAAATAACACCTTGCGTTACATCGATAGCCGTAGATTTCTTAGCCACACGCCCTCCCCAAAAGCGTACGTCAACCGACAAAACAGTAATTAAAGACCTAAGCTAATAGCAGCTTAGCACCGACCGACGTCGACCGAAACACCCCGAGTCAGAGCCCGGTGCAAACTATCTGCCTAGTGATACAGCCCCGGCTGGTAGTGATACTCGTTGCTCACGTGCGGGCACAGCTGCCAAAAGGCGACGGCACTCGCCGCGGCCACGTTGAGCGAATCGACCCCGTGCGCCATCGGAATGCGCACCGCTTGGTCACAGCCGGCAATGGTCTTGGCGCCCAAGCCAGCACCCTCGGTACCCATAAAAATCGCCAAGCGATCAATCTTCTGCAGCACAGGATCATCAAGCGAAACGGAGTCGTCCGTCAACGCCATAGCGGCACACGAAAAACCGGCGTCGTGCAACGCGCCCAGACCATCATGCGGCCACACACGAGCCTCGCTGCCAATGCGCGTCCACGGCACCTGAAACACGGTGCCCATGCTCACGCGGGCCGAGCGACGGTACAGCGGGTCGCAGCACGTCGGGCTGACCAAAATACCGTCAACGTTCAATGCGGCAGCCGAGCGGAAAATCGCGCCAACATTGGTGTGATCGACAATACCCTCAAGCACGCACACGCGCACCGGACGATTCCCCGCCGCCTCGACGACGCCGCCCAAGAACTCATCAACCGGAATCTGACGCGGGCGACGAAACGCCGCCAGCGCGCCGCGCGTCACGTTAAAGCCCGTCAACTGCTCCATGAGCTCCATGGAGGCAACGAACACAGGAACAGGACCCGCGCCCTCGCGCACGACTAGGCGCTCAAACAGCGGCATCATCTGGTCGAGCCAGCGTTCGCCCAAAAGAAAGCTCACCGGCTGATATCCGGCACGCACCGCGCGCTCGATGACCTTGGCGCTCTCGGCGATAAAGATGCCCTTTTGCGGCTCTAGCACGCAGCGCAGCTCACGCTCGGTCAGTCGCACGTAGGCATCGAGCCGCTCGTCCTCGAGCGAATCAATTCGCAGAACCTCAACGGCATCAGTCATAGCAGCCTGCCCGCACCCTTCTTTACAGCACATCTATACCAAACGAGGCGACGCTAAGCGCCGCCCCATACATTCAATCAACCCGATAATACCGTTCACGCCAGGCGATTTACGCCTCAACGCGACGATACGTCACGAACTCATAATCGACACCCTCGTCGCCCTCGCCCGAGGCAATCGTGGCAACACCGCCACGCCACGCAATCTCCCACGCGGGATCGGCGTCCAAATCGGGAAAGTACGTGTCCACGGGATGGACGCAGCGGTTACTGTCTCTTATACACATCTCCGAGCCCACGAGACTAGGCATGATCTCGTA
>URVF01000181.1 GCA_900551185.1 uncultured Collinsella sp.
AAGATCGTCGGCAGCGTCAGATGTGTATAAGAGACAGGCCTCGATGAGCACGCGCTTCGGGATGAGACCGACAATCTCCGTACCCGTCACGCGGACGCCACGCTCGGCGGCGGCACGGCAGACCTCGTCGAAGGCCTTGTGGAGCGGGGTGACATTGATGTTGGTCATGTTCATCGAGACCTGTGCGATGCCATACTCGTCGATGAACCATCCGATGGCCTTTGTGGCCTTCAGCGTGCCCGGCTGCATGATGGGTGATCCATTCTCGTAGCGGAGGATCTTGCCCGTGAGGCTACCACCCTCGCGCATGGGGCGTCCCTTCTCGCGCACGTCGAACGCGATGGCGTTGGCGCGGCGGGTGGAGGTGGTGTTGAGGTTATAGTTGACGGCAATCAAGAAGTCGCGTGCGCCGACAGCGGTGCAGCCCGTGCGTGCCACCTTCTCGTCGAAGGGACGGTTGCCCAGATCGGGACCATCCTCCGTGCCGAGACGCTCGGCGAGCTTCTCATACTCACCACGGCGGCAGACGGCGAGGTTCTTGCGCTCCTCGGTCTGTGCGGCAGCCTCGTAGAGGTAGCAAGGAATCTCCAACTCGTTGGCGAAACGCTCACCCAACTTGCGGGCCAACTCGGCACACTCCTCCAGCGTGATGCCGGCTACAGGTACGAGCGGGCACACGTCGGTGGCACCGAAGCGGGGGTGTGCGCCATGGTGCTGGCGCATATCGATGAGCTGGCCAGCCTTCTTGACTGCACGGAAAGCAGCCTCACAGACGTCCTCGGGCGAGCCGACAAACGTCACCACGGTGCGGTTGGTGGCCTCACCCGGATCGACATCGAGGAGCTTGACGCCCTTGACAGACTCGACCTCGCGGGTAATCTGGTTAATCACGTCCATGTTGCGGCCCTCGGAAAAGTTGGGGACACACTCTACAATTCTTACATCTTTCATGTTCGTCTTGTTTCAGGAGATTGTTTAAAATATGCGACAAAATTACAGTTTTCTTCCGAAACGACCAAATAAATGAGGGAGAAATGTTGAGGACAAGGCAGCAGGGTGCCGTGACGGGGCAGCAAAGGGACTAAAATGGCGATGGAAATAATGGAAATCGGGAGGAAGATCGCGACGGAAAAGACGGGACAAAAGGAAGGAATCGCTGACGAAAGGATGCGCCCGCCAACGGCCTGTGAGGGCTGATGGCGGGCGCAGCTATGGGAAATCATGCCAGGTCGCCGTCTGGGCGAACCGTAGCTGACTATCAGAAGGTGACGTTCATACCGAGGTTCAGACTGGCATTGGAACTGAGGGGGATAAACTCCTTGCTCGTCTTGCCGAGGATGTGGTCCATGCCGATGAAGAAGTTGAAGCCCTTCGGATGGGCGTTGATGACCCATCCCATGCTGGCCGTGAAGCTATTGACCGAGAAGCTCATGCCGCCATCGAGCCATGACAGCGGGGCTACGTTGGCACTCAGGCGTGCGTCGGTCCAGCTATACTTGCCATTGATGCGGGTGGAACTGAGGAAGCCGAACTTCAGCTGGCGGTAGGCCGGGAGCGTGTATTCGCATCCGAAATTCATCGTCGCACCGATACCCGTGCTGCGGCTACCCTTGTCGCCATCGCTGGAGAGGTTGGCAAAGTCGGCTATCTGGTCGGCATAGCGGTCGCCCTGCGACTCCAGGCTGTTGTCCTTCGGGTTGCCCATGGCGTCCTCTTTCTTGACAGCCACGTCGTGGAAGCCGTTGAACTCGAAACTTGTCTGGCGATTGACGGCCTGCATGTTGTTGCTCCATCCGATGAAGCCAAGGTCGAGCAGCGCGGCGCTCACCGTCCAGTCGTCGTCGATCTTGTAAGTAGCACCGAAGTCGAAGGCCATACCAAAGCCACCCAGGCCGGCACCATCGACATCCACGTCGTTCACGCGACGGTAGGTGCCCTGTCCATCGACCTTGTACTCTTTCTGCTCCTCTTTATAAGTGAAGCCCTTCATCGACACATTGGCCATCGCTTGTCCCGTCATGGTCCATTTGTCCGGACCGCTGAGGTCGGCACGCAGGTCTTTGATCTCGGCATCGGCACGGGCCACACCGAAAAGCAACTTCATCTTGGCACCGACACGCAGGCGGTCGTCGATCTGGCGTGAGTGGCCCAAAGCGAGTTGCACAAACGACTGGGCATGGGCGTGGATGTCGCCGATGTCATAGCTTTGGTTGCCCGTGTTCTTGGCAAAAGCAAAGAGCTCGTAGGGCAGCGACAGACCTACGTTGGTGCGGGCATCGAGCGAGATGGTGTTGTAGCCGCCCCAGGCCTTGAAGCCCGCAGAGAGCAGCGTGATGTCCACGTCGGTATTGATGCGATTGTTGCCCGAGGCAAAGCCCTTCAGTGCCTCGTCGTCAGCGATATAAGGATTCATGAAGGTGGTCTTCTTCTTGTCGCTGTCGATGCCATAGCGCGGGTTGTCGAAGAGTACGTCGCCGAGGCCGAAATTGCCCTGCGTGCGCACCTGAATGTTGCCGAGAGCGGGTATCGAGACGTAGTTCTGGTCGTTGCCATACGCCGGGTTGAGGTTGTGGCGGAAGGTATATCCGTCGATGAAGTAGCCCGTGTTGAGTCCCTGGGCCATCGCGCCGCAGGACAGTGTGGCCAGTGCGGCGACCATCATATATTTCTTGCTTCTATTCATGCTGTTGTGTTGGGTCTAAAAGTGGTTATCAGTCCTTGTTTACGATGATCTTGCCGACGAGTCGCACCTTGATGTCGCGCGCCTTCAGCGTGTGGTTGTAGGCGTTGATGGTCTGGCCTACGATACTCTTGGCACCCTCCTCGCCCGAGGCTGCCTCGATGCGGAATGTGAGTCCATCAACGAGAGCCACGCTGCCCGGCTCGCCCTCGGTCAGTCGTATCTTGAGCGGTGTGACGACGGGAGTGTTGCCGTCCTCGGAGGCATTGATGACGTTGGACACCTCTACCTTGATGCGGTTCTCGGGAATCGGCTTGCCCTGGACGTCGATGGCGGTGGCTGATACGGTCAGGTAGGCGGGAATCTTGTTCTCCACGTTGGCCGTCAGTTCGATGGCGCTGCCCGCCATGAGGTCGATGTCCTCCAGGTCGTCAGTCCATCCGTCGATGGTGTCGTTATAGACGATGCGTGCGCCCTCGTCGAAGGCCAGCGGTGCCATGATGGAATAGGCAGGCTGGATGGTGTAGCTCTTGCCAAGTTCCATCGTGCCCTCTCGGGAGGCATCGGCACGGGCCTCGGCGGCAAAGCGTACCGTCTTCGGAATGCGACGCATGATGTCGGAGAGCTGGGGAACGGCCACCACCTGGTCGTAGGCGGAGGCGTCCACACCCTCAGCATACTTGCAGATGCAGACATGGGTGGAGCCATCCGGACGGATGTAGAACTCGGGGATGCGTACCCTGGCCATTTCCTGGCCGTTTGCATCCTCGGCATAGAGTGTGCCGGAGACAAATCCAGCCACGTCGATGTCGCTTTGGATATTGATGTCGATGAGGGGGTTGTAGAGCTGTCTCTTATACACATCTCCGAG
>URVF01000182.1 GCA_900551185.1 uncultured Collinsella sp.
ATCGTCGGCAGCGTCAGATGTGTATAAGAGACAGGCTCGACAGATGACGGCGGCGGCGACGTGTGGGGTTCATGCCGCCGCCGCGATTCTGCTGCTGGGGCTGCTGAACCTCACGCTCGCGAGAGGCGTTCTTGCCCGCGGCTGCAGCCTCGGCAGCATCGCCCGAGCCCGCGCGCTTGCGACGACGACGGCCACCGGCGGCCTCCTCGGCCTCGGGTGTCTCGGCCTTACCACGGCCCTTTCCGCGGCCACGGCCCTCGCCCTGGCTCTGAGCAGCGCGGGCATCGGAATCGGCATCGCGACGACGGCGCTTGGGCATCGACGTGCCGGCAAGACGGTCGGCGCTCGACAGGCCATCGCCCACGTCGACGCCGTTCTCGCGATCGAGTTCCATGAGCGCCAGGCGCATCTCGGGCGACTCGATGCGTTCGAGCACGTCGCGCGTCACGCAATCGGGGCGGCAGTTGCAGCCCTGCTCGGCGGCCTTCTTTTTGCAGCCCTCCGAGCACGTCATATCGGCCAGGTTGACCTTAAAGACTTTGCCGCTCTCCAAGCGCAGCACCAGCTGCTCACGCGGCGTGTCATATTCCTGGATACGCGCCTTGCCGAGCGGCGTATCGATGAGCGTCTTCTTTTTAGGCGCACGGCTCTTAAAGTCCTTGTACGCCTCGAACTCATAACGCAGGCAGCACATCAGGCGGCCGCAAACGCCGCTAATCTTGGACGAGTTGAGCGGTAGGTCCTGCTCTTTTGCCATGCGAATTGAGACGGGCTCAAACTGTCCGCCAAAGCGCGTACAGCAGAGTTCCTGTCCGCACTGGGCATAGCCGCCCACCAGGCGGGTCTCGTCGCGCACGCCGATCTGGCGCATGTCGACGCGAATGTGAAGCGTCGAGGACAGGTCCTTGACGAGCTGGCGAAAATCGACGCGCTCCTCGGCCGCAAAGTAGAACACGGCCTTCTCGCCGCCAAACAGGTACTCGACGCCCACCGGCTTCATCTCGAGGTCGAGCTCCTTGACCAGGCGGCGGAAGTCGACCATGGCCTCGTCGCCCTGGATGGCCAGGTCGTCGGCAAGCTGCAGGTCGATGTCGCTCGCCACGCGCAGCACGGGCTTGAGCGGCTGACCGATCTCGTCTTGCGGCACCTCAAAGGGATCGGCCGTGACCAGGCCGATCTCGGTTCCGCGCTCAGTGGAGCAAATGGCATAATCGGCCTCGAGGATATCCAGATCCTGCGGATCGAACCACAGGTCGCGCGAGGCGTAGGTAAACTTAACGGGTACGACTAACGGCATTTCAGTGCCTTCCTGATATCGAACAGCATGACCTCGATGGCCAGCTGGGGAGTAACGTTTCTGGCGATGTTGCGCTCGGCGGTCGCGACTGCCTCGAGCGCCCGGGTGGCACCCGCAACATTCGTCGCGGCGGCAAGCCGACCGATCGTGTCGCGCACGTCTTCGTTCACCACGTCGGCTGCCTCGTCCTGAAGCGTCAGCAGCACGTCGCGCATGAGCGTCCGCGCGCTCGCCAGCGCTTCCATGATACCCGAACGCTCGCGCGCGTTGAGTTCGCGCTTGTTGCGGTCCTCAAGCTGCTTCAATGCTCCACGCGACAGGTAGTCGGCGTTTTGCTCGAGCACCTTTTCCTGTGTGGACTTGACCTCGGCGAGCGGCGCCTTAACGGCGACAATGAGTGACTTGGCGCGACTGAGCACGTCGGCCTCGTCAGCGGCGATAAGCGAATCGATGGCGCGGACCATCTGACGGCGGGCGTCCTGGCGCTCGGCGCTCTTGAGGAACTCGATGCCACGCGTGGGGCTTCCCGCTACGGCGACGGCCATGCGGCAACGCGCAGGGTCCTGACCGGTGGCGCGACTCACGGCCTGCGCGGCGACGGCGGGCGATACCAGCCGAAACGGCACGCACTGGCAGCGGCTCACGATGGTGGGCAACATCACGTCTGCCGAGGTGCCCAGCAGGATGAACATAACGTCCTCGGGCGGCTCCTCGAGTGTTTTGAGCAGTGCGTTGGCGGTGTTAGCGCGCAGCTGCTCGGCACGGTCGATGATGTAGACCTTGGCCTTGGCACGGATGGGCGCCAGCGGCACGTCGTCGAGCAGCTCGCGGGTCTGGGCGATGAGGTAGCCCGTGGCGCTCTCGGGCGTGTAATAGTGCACATCGGGGTGTGTATGGCGGGCGACGCGCACGCAGCTATCGCATGAGCCGCAGCCGTCCTGCTCGCACAGGAAGGCTTGGGCGAGCGCCCACGCGGCGTCGAGCTTGCCCGCTCCGGGCGCGCCCAAAAACAGGTAGGCGTGCGATGCGCGACCGCTGGCGACGGCATTGGTCAAAAAGTCGCGCACGCGCTCTTGGGTGTCGAGCTTGGCCAGCAGGCTTGCCTGAGCGGGGGCCATGTTACTCGGCCTCCTTGGCAAGCGCGGCGGCGACGACATCTTGCGGAATGTCGAGGCCGTAGGCGCGAACCTGCTCGACCGTCTGCGCGAAGACGTCCTCGATGGACGCGGTCGCGTCGATGAGCTTTACGCGGTTTGGTTCCTCGGCGGCAATGGCGCAAAATCCCTGGTAGACGCGCTCTTGGAAGGCCATGCCCTTGGCCTCCATGCGGTCGGCCGCACCACGGGCGGCCATGCGCAGCGCCGCCTGCTCGGGCGTGATGCAATAGACGAGTGTGAGAGCCGGGTGCGTACCCGCGACGGCCAGGTTGTTGGCGTCGCGCACCATCTGGCGATCGAGGCCGTCGGCAAACGCCTGGTAGCAGGTCGTGGAATCGTAGAAGCGGTCGCACAGGACCACCTTGCCGGCCGCGAGGGCGGGAGCTATGACCTCGTGCACCAGCTGGGCGCGTGCGGCCTCGTAGAGCAGCAGCTCGCAGGTATCTCCCATGGCCGTGTTGGCGGGATCGAGCAGCAGGGCGCGGATCTTTTCGCTGATGGCGGTGCCGCCCGGCTCGCGCAGGCTCACAACCTGGTAGCCAGCGAGTTCGAGCGCGCGGGCAAGCAAGCGCGCCTGCGTGGACTTGCCGGCGCCATCAACGCCCTCGAGCGTGATAAAGCTATGTTGAGCGGGCTCAAAAGCCATGGGCGCAGCCCCTTCCTACAAGGCGCGTAAATGCGAGTTATAGCAACCAAGCCATGATACCCCAGTGCTCGGCGCGTCCCAAATCCCACCTAGCCAATGGCTACTCAGGCGGCAGTTAGGGACGTTCCTAAACTGCCGGCCGAAAAGGAACGTCCCAACTGCCGGCTTTTTGGGGTACTGGGTATAATCGTCGTATTGCATTGAAATGTGGCGAAAGGAGTGGCAATGTCTCGGTATTGCGCCTCGTGCGGCAAGCTTCTTGCAGATGATGCCAAGTTCTGCACCTCGTGCGGTGCACCCGTTGAGCAAACAGCCGCGAGCGATAGCCAGCCCGCTTTTGAGCAGACCGGCTCCCTTGATACGCCGCAAGCCAAGGCGGACGACCCCCTCGCTTATCGCCCCGACCCCTGTCTCTTATACACATCTCCGAGCCCACGAGACTAGGCATGA
>URVF01000183.1 GCA_900551185.1 uncultured Collinsella sp.
GTTTTTAATGATACGGCGACCACCGAGCTCGACACGCGTAAGATCGTCGGCAGCGTCAGATGTGTATAAGAGACAGGTCTGGGCCAGCTGCTCAATGAGCGTCGCCGTGCCACACAGGTGCTCATCCGCCGGTGCCACAAAGGCCAGTTCGCCGTTGTTGACGGCGGCGAGTAGCTCGGGCGCCACGCCGGTTTCGTCGGCCTCGGAGCGGGCCTCGGCGGAGCGGGCACGCAGCGCCTTGGCCGACGTATCGGCGAGTGGCTCGTACTCCCCCACCGTCATGGCGGCGTTGCCGTTGATGTCGATCACCAGCATGAGCACGCCGTCGCGTGCGGTGTAATCGCCCTCGGCAAGCGACCACTCAACGTGCTGCTTTGCCCAGCTGAGCATGTTATGGGTAAGCGGCTCGCCCTGCACCAGGCGCTCGGACAGCGCGCGGATGTGACGGTTGAGCATGGGCACCTTTTTGTTGGACATGCGCCAACGGCAGACAAGCGCGGGCTTGTCGAGCGTGAACTTCTCGACCGCCTCCTGATTGGCGCAAAAGTCCTCGTACGCACGCTGATCCTCGGCATTGCCAAACAGCTCGGCATCATCAATCTGGGGCATGGTCATACCTTTCGTGTTAGTCATTCCGTCCTCTTATACCAAAAAGACGGCCCTCCAAACGGAGCAGCCGCCTTTTGCAGAGATTATTTTAGAAGCGAGGCTAGTCCAAGGGACGAGATAACATCCCATCCTCCCCAGTCAACCTAACAGGTCGGCGAGGGTTGCCCAGGTGCCGCAGATTGCCGTGAAAGAGGAGCGACGCGTACTTGGGTACGCGAGCGATGAATGAGCGGCAAGGCGCGGTGGCTGGGCAAGCCGCAGCGCCACCTCCCTACTTAGTGGCGGAAGTGGCGGGCCCCCGTGAAGACCATCGCAATATTGTGCTCGTTGCAGGCCTGGACGCTCTCGTCGTCGCGCTTGGAGCCGCCGGGCTGAATGATGCAGGTCACGCCGTGCGCGGCAAGCACGTCGACGTTGTCGCGGAACGGGAAGAATGCGTCGCTTGCGCAGGCAAAGCCGCCCTTCTCCACGCCCTCGCGCTCGCAGAAGTCCTCGGCGCGCTCGCAGGCAAGCAGCGCAGAGTCAACGCGGTTGGGCTGACCGGGGCCCATGCCAATGCCGGCCTTGCCCTTGGAGACCAGGATGGCGTTGGACTTGACGCCCTTGCAGACCTTCCAGGCAAACTCGAGCTCGGCCATCTCGGCGTCGGTGGGCTTGCGGTCGGTGGGGAACGTAAAGGTAGCGGGATCCTCGGTCACGTGGTCGACTTCCTGCACCAGCATGCCGCCGTCGACGGAGCGCAGCTCCACCTGGGCGCCGTGATCCACGCCGCCAGTAGCCAGCACGCGCAGGTTGGGGCGCTTGGCCATGCGCTCGAGCGCCTCATCGGTGTAGCTCGGGGCGATGATAACCTCGACGAACTGCTTGTTCTGATCGGCGAAGTGCTCAACCAGATCAAAGGGAACCTCGCGGTTGCAGGCGATGATGCCGCCAAAGGCGCTCTTGGGATCGCAGGCAAAAGCGCGGTCGTAGGCAGCCGCGATGTCCTCGGCAACGGCGGAACCGCAGGGGTTCTGGTGCTTGAGAATCACGCAGGCCGGCTCGTCGAACTCGCGGACCAGGTTCCAAGCGGCATCGGCATCCAGATAGTTGTTGTAGCTGAGCGGCTTGCCCTGGATCTGCTCGGAGCCAACGAGCGGGAACTGCGAGCTCGCGGTGTTCTCGCAGCCCTCGGCAAAGCGGTAGACCGTAGCCTTCTGCTGAGGATTCTCGCCATAGCGCAGGTCGTCGACCTTCTCCAGCGAGATCTCGAGCTTGGCAGAGGTGTCCGCCACGTCGCTTGCCTGGGCGGCAAGCCAACGGGAGATGGCCGTGTCGTAGGCGGCGGTAGTCTGGTAGACCTTCACCTGCAGGCGGCGACGGGTGGAAAGCGTGGTGCAACCGCCGGTCTCGCGCATCTCGGCCAGGACGGCATTATAGTCGGCCGGATCGGAGATGACGGTAACGCTCGCGGCGTTCTTGGCGGCAGATCGCAGCATGGAGGGGCCACCGATATCGATGTGCTCGATGGCATCCGCAAAGGTGACCTCGGGGTTGGCGACGGTCTTCTCGAACTCGTACAGGTTGACGACGACCAGGTCGATCAGCTTAATGCCGTGCTGAGCGGCCTCCTGCATGTGCTGCTCGGAATCGCGACGGGCCAGCAGCGCACCGTGAACCTTGGGGTGCAGCGTCTTGACGCGGCCGTCCATCATCTCGGGATAGCCCGTGAACTCCTCGATGGGAGTTACGGGAACGCCCGCGTCCTCGATGGCACGAGCCGTGCCGCCCGTAGAGATGATCTCGACGCCAAAGTCGTCAACCAGCGTCCGTGCGAAATCGACGACGCCCGTCTTATCGGTAACCGAAATCAACGCGCGTGCGATCTTCACATCAGATCCCATGCAGTCCTCCTGTCTGGTACGCCGCCGTGCTCTGTGAGTCGGTGATACGTCGATCTGCAGCGCTCGCGCAGCGGCATTGAAAATACTGATTTAATGTAGCGCATCGAGCGCATCGATGCACCCCGCAACGGGCGCATGTGCAGAAAAAGTTTGCGAGCGGAGGGGATGGGCATGGCACCGGGCACGGTGAGTTCATGGAACACAGGGGCACCATAATTAGATGCCAATGGCGTGGTAGAACTGTGCTCGATATGCATCCGCGAAAGAAAGAGGCACCATGGTCTCGCGGGTTCTCTACCGACCGTTTGATACCGAAGACTTCGACGCCATCGCGCTGATTCTGCAGCAGCTTTGGCATAACAATTCGGATAACGATGAGTACAACCGCCTTGAGGCCGCGTGCGACCTCGCCTACTGCCTTTCGTCGTCGACGTTTTCACAGGTTGCGGTGATTGACGGCGAGGCGCGCGGTATTGCACTTGCACGCGCAGGACAGAACCCCGGCGTCACTATCAACGAGCATTGGATGGATACCGAACGCGCGCTGCTATCGCAGATGCGTGAGCTAGAGCCCGATGCGTGCGCCGAGTATCTCTCGTTTGTGCGCGCAACCATCCGAACCAACAACCGCCTGCTCGAGAGCAGCCCGTTGCCGCACGACAACGAGGTCACGTTGCTTGCCGTGGATCGCGATGTCCATGGCCTGGGCGTTGGCACGGTTCTGCTCGATGCCGCCGTCTCGCACCTGTCCTCGCTTGGAGCGACGAGGGCGCACCTGTACACCGACTCCAACTGCTCGTGGAAGTTCTACGAGCTGCACGGCTTTAAGCGCACGGCCACGCACCGCGCCAACCGCGAAGAGCGCCGTCACGACATGCCGCGCGAAAGCTTCCTCTACGAACTCGACCTAACAGCCTAAACCCAGCAGCCATACCTAGTCATTTAGGGATGTTCCCAGTGATTAGTCGTTGGGGACAGCCTTCGTAGCTGTCTCTTATACACATCTCCGAGCCCACGAGACTAGGCATGATCTC
>URVF01000184.1 GCA_900551185.1 uncultured Collinsella sp.
TGTGTATAAGAGACAGGCTGTGCGCGTATTCGATGTTGTCGGCACTGTGCTTTGCGTGCCCGCTTTACTTGTTCGATTGCAGCGGCTCGTCAACGTTATATGGTGCTGTCGCGGCGATAGCGTTCGTGCCGGGCGTGCTTGCGACTCCGGCTGGCGGAATCTTGGCGGATCACGGGAGACATCGCGGGGTTCTTGTGGTGCTCGGCATTGTTCTGATGGCTGCATCACTGCTGTTTATCCCCATGAAGTGTTCGCTGCCTCTTGCGGTTGTCGTGGCAGCAATGCTTTGCGTCCAATATGGCATCCAATCGCTGCTGAAACCGATGCTTCAAATTGAGACGGTGCACATGATGGGCCAAGAAAAGGTTGAGCGTGCCACAGCGTTGGTCTCGCAGGTAACCATGGCGAGCAATATCTTGGGGCCTGTAGTCGGGACGGCAGTCTATGGGTGCTTTGGTATCGATGCTCTATGCGAAACCGCGGCGTTGACGTTTGCGATGTCAGCCCTGCTGTTCGGGGGCGCACTCAAGCAAAATGCCTCATCTGGAATGACAGGGGACAGTACGACTTGCTCGACATGCCGAAGCGATTTTCGGGAGTCGATTCGGTACCTGTTTCAAAACGCATCATTGCTCGTTGTGTTTTTGCTTGCGGCTATTTTGAACCTTGCGTTAGCTGGGTTAACGATTGGTGCTCCCGTTATTGTTGCAAAGCATCTCGGAATGCAGTCATCCTTTGTTGGGATTATTGAGGTGGCTATGGGCTTAGGTGGTTTTGTCGGCAGTGGTTTGGTCGGTATTTGGCCGCATCGTTTTTCCTTCAAGGGCATATGTCGATATGTTGCGATGATTTGTTTTGGAGTCGTACCGATTATTGTCACGCTACTGAGCGGTCCTGATGAATTAGCGTTTGCCGCGCTTGCGGCCGGCTCGGCATGGGTCATGGCGTGGGCAAGCATTGCATCGGTCGGAATCGTTTCATTTGTTCAGCGGTCAGCGCCAAAGGAACTCTGCGGAAAAGTGCTGGCACTCGTTTATATGACACTTTCCTGTGCAACGCCTATTGGCCAATTGGTTTACGGGCTTGCATATGATCGATGGGCTCCGGCGATTGTATTCGCAGGCATGTTGGCGGTGCTGACGTCGACGACGGCGCTGTTTAATCGGCTGAAAAGTCGCTTATGGCGAATGTCTTAAGGCGCTGGGGGACCGTGAATTTGTGGAGACAGTGGCACGCCGCGCCGGGACGGCATTGTTTAGGCATGCCTCTCCTTCGTCTACAATATCGTGCAGACGAAGGAGAGGCATGCCCATGATCAAGATGTTTGCGAGTGACTTAGACGGAACGCTGCTGAACGCCCTGCACGAGGCAGATGGGACCATCCGCCTCGCCATTCGCGAGCTGACCGAGGCCGGACTCCACGTGGTTCCCGCGACCGGACGCTCGACGTTGCCAATCGGCGAGCATGGCTTTACAGGTCTGGCACTCGATGCCTGCTGCTCTAACGGCTCCATCGTGCGCGACAGTCATGGCGAGGTGCTCAAGACCTGGACCATCGATCCGCAGATCACCGAGGAGCTGCTCAAGGAGTTCCCGGACATTTGCTTTGATTGCTCCACGCCCGATGGCATGTTCTCGAGCGGCTCGTTCGAGATGCATCAGGCGGGCTTTAAGAAGGACAGCCCTATCAAGCGCATCGTGATGCGCGGCATGCGCGCGCGTGGCGGGTATCACGAGGAGCAGTATTTCGACCAGTCGATCGGTGGCATCCTGCGCCACGATGTATGCAAGATTAACTGTCGCGTGACCTCGCCCGAGCTGGAGCGCGACCTTAAGGCGTATTTGGCCGAGCGATCGGACCGCGTGGTCAACGCGCCGTTCGATCCGGTGATGTTTGAGATCACGGATGTGGCATGCAACAAGGGCGAGAGCGTGGCCTGGCTGGCGGGCTACTACGGCATTGCCGAGGACGAGGTCGCGGTCTACGGCGACGGCGGCAACGACATTGCCATGCTCAAACGCTTCCGCCACAGCTACGCGACCAAAAACGCAAGCGATGCCGCCAAGGCCGCCGCGAGCGCAACTATCGGCAGTTGCATGGTCCACGCCGTTCCCAAACACATGCTTGCCACCATGCACAAGCAGAATTCCTGCACCGTAATCGAATAATGTGACAAAGGGACAGCCCCTTTGCCACAGGTGACGCTGGTCTCTTGAAATACGAACAAACATTCGCATATCTAACTGCGCTTTGATAGAATTGATACTGTTGGCGGCAGTTCCATGTGCCGGGCAACGCCCTCCATCTGATGGGAGGTGATGCCCATGACCGATCTGATTGATTTCGTGAGACTTCTGACCGCTTTGGTCTCGTTCTCCACGGCGCTCGTCGGGCTTTCCGAGGCACTCAAGCAACGTTCGAAGCAACGTAAAAGGGGTCGCCGCCGCTAAGGCGTTGACCCCTTAATCCAAGCAACGGCGCTGCCCAGCTTTCCAGAACTTGGGCTGCCGTCGACACTATTCTACCCACGAATGACATTTTGAACAATCGGCAATGCCGCTCCAAAAGCCAGGCACAACTGGCACAACCTAGGCGGTCGCTGAATGTGACAAAGGGACTGCCCTTTGTCACATTCCAAATATTGCCTTTACGTGTTGATACACACGGTGTGCAATAATACTCGCACTGTGCAATAGCGTACAGTCTGAGTAACAAGGAGGACGCTTGTCCCAGCTCGAGAAATGTGATCGCCGGTCCCTTCGCTCGCAGCGCGCCCTTCGCCAGGCGCTTGCCAGCGAGCTTGCCGAAAGCGGCGACCTTTCGCGCATTAACGTCGCGTCGCTCACCGAGCGCGCCGGTCTTACGCGTCGAACGTTCTATTCGCACTACCGCGATATCCCCGACTTTATCAGTCAGATCGAGGACGGCCTGCTTGCCGAGATTCGCGAGCGGGTGGAGCTTATCACCGCAGCTCAATTACCCGATCTTTACCGCAACATCGACGAGCTCGAGCCGGCACCCGGTTCGGTTGAGCTGCTTCGCTATCTTGCGGCTAATCGCGACCTTATCGGGGCCCTACTGGGCCCGGGCGGCGACCCCGCCTTTATTAAAAAGATCATCGATACCGCACGCGAGGCCGTGGTGCCGCGTGCGCAGACGGGCATCTTGGGCCTGGCGCTGGGCACGTTCTTTGACTACTACGTCACCTACGTCGTGAGTGCCGAGGTCGGCATGATTCAGCGCTGGTTTGAGCGTGGGCTCACCGAATCGCCCGAGGCCATGGCGCGCATTATGACGGTGCTCGCTTTTGTGCGCCCTGGTGACCTGTATGGCCAACCCATCGATATCAACGTGCCGGAATACGGCATGAAGCTATTGAATCTACAGCTCGAGGACGCGGCCGACACCGCCGCAGTCGTCGAGTCCAACAACTAAGAGGAGAGACAATGAGCAAACTCGTCGAGGGTATTAAGGCTGTCTCTTATACACATCTGAC
Source organism: uncultured Collinsella sp. (assembly GCA_900551185.1). Taxonomy (GTDB): domain Bacteria; phylum Actinomycetota; class Coriobacteriia; order Coriobacteriales; family Coriobacteriaceae; genus Collinsella. The sequence continues at coordinate 3,498 of URVF01000184.1, forward strand.
GCTGCCGACGATCTTACGCGTGTA
>URVF01000185.1 GCA_900551185.1 uncultured Collinsella sp.
AAGAGACAGTTGCCGGTCTGCGTGGCGGCGGCCAGGTCGGCGTCGAGGACCACAAAGTCATCGTGCTCGTTGGCGAGCTCGACGAGGGCCTCGCCGTAGCTTACACGCGTGGCGATTTTCTTGACGTCTGCCATCCTAGAGCTCCTCTCCGGCGGCCGTGAGCTCTGCCATGGCCTGCTCAAACTGTTCATCGTTGGGGGCCTTGCCGTGCCAACCAACCTGGTTCTCCATAAAGGAAACGCCCTTGCCCTTCATGGTCTCGGCGATGATGGCGGTCGGCTGACCCTTGGTGGCGCGAGCCTCGGCAAAGGCGGCGCGGATCTGGTCGAAATCGTTGCCGTCGGCAAGCTCCACCACGTGGAACTTAAAGGCGCGGAACTTGTCGGCGAGCGGCATGGGGTCGTTGACCTCCTCGACGGGGCCGTCGATCTGCAGGCCGTTGTGGTCGACGATCACGCAGAGGTTATCGAGCTGCTGGTTGCCGGCAAACATGGCGGCCTCCCAGACCTGGCCCTCCTCGCTCTCGCCATCGCCCAGCAGGGCGTACGTGCGGTAAGTATCGCCCCAGTGCTTGGCGGCAACGGCCATACCCACGGCGGCGGAGATACCCTGGCCGAGCGAGCCGGTGGACATGTCGACGCCCGGGGTGTCGTTCATGTTGGGATGACCCTGCAGGTGGCTGCCGATATGGCGCAGCGTCTCGAGATCCTCCTTGGGGAAGAACCCACGCTCGGCGAGCACGGCGTACAGGCCCGGAGCGCAATGGCCCTTGGAGAGCACAAAACGGTCGCGATCGGCCTTGCGGGGATCGGCCGGGTCGACGTTCATTTCCTCAAAGTACAGATAGGTCATGATGTCGGCAGCGCCGAGCGAACCGCCCGGATGGCCGGACTTGGCAGCGTGCACGCCGGTGACGATGCCCTTCCTTACCTCGTTGGCAACCTTTTTGAGCTCTTCGTCGCTCATTGTGCCTTCCTTTCATCCTCATTAGACAAAATGCGCACGGCACCGAAGGTAATCCCAACACAGCCGCAATGCACGTACGTCATTCATTATGCTGGAAACTGATGGCTTTACCAGAGTTTTTATCATTATTTGAACAATTTAGCAGGCAGAACCGCTGATGAAACGGTTTATCAATGTGAACGTCTTTTGGATGGAACGCGGCCGACCCTACGCGCTAATGTCCTTGAATCCCTCGCCGAAGGCTTCCGTAACGTCAGCGACCGTCACAATGGCGTGAGGATCGCGCTCTCGCACGATCGTCTTGAGGGTATTGAGCTCTCGACGGCTCACGATGACCATAATCACCGGCTTCTCGGCACCCGAATACATGCCAGTCGCCTTAAACTTGGTACAACCACGACCCAGGCCATACATGATATCGGCAGCGATATCAGGGAACTTGTCCGAGATGATGAGTACCATACGGCGTTTGTTGCCACCATCGACCACGGCATCGATCACGTAGCCGCTAATGACCATCGAAAGACCTGCATATAGTGCGTTTTCGATTGAAAAGACCGGAGCCGACAGCACGCATACGGCAACATCGATCGCCATGACGGTCGAGCCCACCGGCAGCGAGGTGTTACGCGAGATGATTTGGCCAATCGTGTCCGAGCCGCCGGTGTTGGCGCCGGCGCGCAACACCATGCCGTAACCGATGCCCGTAATAATGCCGCCCCACATAGCGGGAAGCATCAGGTCCGCATCCGCCAGAGGCGCTACAAACGGGGCGAACAGATCGGTAAAGAAGCCCAGCAGCACAAAGCCCGTCGCGGTCTGCACCACGTAGAACATGCCACCTTCGCGCATAACGACCAGCAACAGCAAGGCGTTCATCACGATCGTCTGAATACCGACGGGAAGCGATAGGCCGCGCGATGCACCGACCGCCTGGATAATGGTGGCAAGGCCCGTAACGCCACCGGCAGCAAGGCCGTTGGGAATCAAAAACAGGTCGGTCGCAATAGCGGCCAGAGCGCACCCCAACATAATCTGGGGCAGGTCGTGAAAAAAGTTCATCGAAAGAATGCGCTTGATGTCCAGACGATATGCCATGCTGCCTCCCTCAAAAAAGCGCACCCCATCGGATGCGCTTTGAACTTCTTCTTGTATTCGATTCTACCGATTCGCCGGACAAAAACCACCCCTGCGCAGGGTTTATTCTGGATACAAAACCACCCTGCTGGGAGGGTTTTAATCCATCTCCACATAAACCGGGCGGTTTATGCAGACGGGGTCTCCGCGTCGGCGTTGCCGGTGGCCCAGCGATGGTAGCCAATAACAAACGGGTCCAGGTCACCATCGTCAAGAACGGCCTCGACATTGCTGGTCTCCACGCCCGTGCGTAGGTCCTTGACCATCTGGTACGGGTAGAGCACGTAGCTGCGAATCTGGTTGCCAAAACCAATCGTGGTCTTGGGTCCGCGGATCTCATCGAGTGCCTCGGCGCGCTTCTCGAGCTCAATCTCGTACAGGCGGGCCTTGAGGATCTGCATGCACGCGGCCTTGTTCTGAATCTGGCTGCGCTCGTTTTGACAGGTAACCACAATGCCGCTGGGGAAATGCGTCACGCGCACGGCGGAGTCGGTGGTGTTGACGCCCTGACCGCCCGGGCCGCTCGCGTGGTACACGTCCACGCGGATGTCATCGGGGCTGATCTCGATGTCGATATCATCGGGTAGCACGGGGATGACCTCGACGCCGGCAAACGTGGTCTGGCGGCGCTTCTTGTCGTCGGTGGGGCTAATGCGAACCAAGCGGTGGACGCCGGCCTCGGCGCGCAGCATGCCAAATGCGTCCTTGCCCTCGACGGTAAAGGTCGCGCGGTCGATGCCGATGACCTCGGCTGCGGGACAGTCGTTGATGGTGACCTTCCAGCCGCGACGCTGGCAGTACTTCATGTACATCTTAAAGAGCATGAAGGTCCAGTCCTGGGCCTCCAGACCACCCTGTCCGGGCTTGATAGTCACAATGGCATCGCCGTGATCGAACTCACCGGTAAACCAGCTCGAAAGCTCAAGCTCATCGATGGCGCGGGCCAGGCGCTCAGCCGTGGCCGCAGCCTCCTCGCGAAGGGCGGAGGCGTCGGGGTCATCCCCCATCTCCTCGGCAAGCTCCAGCGCGGCGCGGGCATCGGAAAGCTCGCCCCGCGCGGTATCCACGGCAGCGATATCTTCCTTGGTACGCGCGATCTCCTCCATGGTGGCACGGGCGGCGTCGGCGTCATCCCAAAAGCCAGGGGCAACACTTTTGGCCTCGAGCTCGGTCACGCGCGTGCGCTTTTCGTCCAAATGGAGATACGACTCGACCTCGCCGAGCCGGTCCGCGAACGCGTCCAGCTCGGCGGGCGTTACCTCTAAAGCCTCAGCCATTAACGATTCCTGCCGTGGCAGTACTTAAACTTCTTGCCGCTACCGCAGGGGCACGGGTCGTTGCGGCCCACGTTGCTGTCTCTTATACACATCTCCGAGCCCACGAGACTAGGCATGA
>URVF01000186.1 GCA_900551185.1 uncultured Collinsella sp.
CGAGATCATGCCTAGTCTCGTGGGCTCGGAGATGTGTATAAGAGACAGAGGAGAAGGAGTCCATCGGTCACGTCATCTACAAGCACCTCATGAACGGCGTCAGCCACATGCTGGTCTTCGTCGTTGCCGGTGGTGTTCTGACCGCCATTTCGTTCCTGTGGGGCATCACGTCCTTTGATTCGACGGCTGCCGACTACAACAGCTTTGCCGCGATGCTCAAGATTATCGGCGGTATCGCCATGAACCTCATGGTTCCGGTGCTCTCCGCCTACATCGCCGAGTCTATCGGCAAGCGCCCGGCGCTCGTCCCCGGCTTTGTTGCCGGTATGATTGCCATCCAGGGTCTTCCCATCAACGCCGATACCGGCATGATCGACGCTGGAGGCTCGGGTGTGGGCTTCGGCTTCCTGGGCGGCATCGTCGGCGGCTTCCTCGCTGGCTATGTCATCCTGCTGCTCGAGAAGGCTTTCTCTAAAATTCCCGCGAGCCTTAATGGCCTGAAGGCAATCTTCCTGTATCCGCTTTGCTCTACCGCCATCGTCGGCCTGGTCATGCTCGGTATTTCCGGCCCCATGGCTGCCATTAACCAGGGCATGATGGATTTCCTGCAGAGCCTCGGTAACTCCGGTCCGGTGATCCTTGGCCTGGCCATCGGCTGCATGTGCGCCTTTGATATGGGCGGCCCGGTCAACAAGGCTGCTTACGCTACTGGCACCTTCCTGCTCGGTACCGCTCTCGAAGCTGGCGTCGGCACCGAGACCTACAACTTCGGCACCAACTTCATGGCTGCCGTCTCCGCCGCTTGCATCGTTCCGCCGCTGATCACCACCTTCGCCGTCGTTGTCGGCAAGAAGTACTTCAGCCAGGAGGACCATGACGCCGGTGTCGTCAACCTCATCCTTGGTTGCACCCACATCACCGAGGGCGCCATTCCGTTCATGACCAAGAACATCTGGCCCGTCATGCCCATCATGATGCTCGGTTCTTCCATCGCTTCCATCTTGACCATCTTCTTCAACGTTCACGATCCGGCGCCTCACGGCGGCTTCCTGGTCCTGCCCGTTGTCGAGAACGGCCCGCAGTGGGTCCTCGCGATCCTCATCGGCGCTGTGGTCGGTGGCATCCTGTTCGTGGCCTTTAAGAAGTACGACTTTGAGAAGAACCAGAAGGCCGCTCCCGCCGCTGCTGCTCAGCCGGTCGAGGCCTCCAAGGCCGCTGCCGTCGAGGCTCCCAAGGCCGAGGCTGCCGACTTCGTGAAGGTCGAGAACGTCTTTGTCGCCGAGGAATTCGCTTCTCGTGACGAGGCTCTGAGCTTCGTTTCCAACCAGGCTGTCAAGGCCGGTATCGCCAGCGACGCCGACGCCGTGATGAACGCCTTCCTGGCCCGCGAGGCCGAGGGCACCACGGGCATGATGGAGGGCTTCGCCATCCCGCATGCCAAGTCCGACGCTATTACCGAGGCTGCCGTCATCGTCGTTAAGGACGAGTCCGGCGTGACCGGTTGGGATACCATGGACGGCGCTCCCGTCAACGTGGCTATCGCCCTGCTCATCCCCGGTGCTCAGGCCGGCACTACGCACCTCAAGATCCTGTCCAAGGTCGCCGAGGCGCTTATGGACGAGGACTTCCGTGCCACCGTCAAGGGTTCCACCAACGCCGCCGAGATCGCCAAGACGATTAACGCCCGTCTGGTCTAATCCCGCAACACGCGAATACCATCGCCCCCTGTATATAAGGCGGAGTCCCTCTCCAGGGCCTCCGCCTTTTTCTATCCCTCCCATAAGTTGCGGTGAAATAGGGACTGTTTAAACGATTCAACCCCAAATACAGTCCCTATTTCACCGCAACTTATAAAAGGATATAGAGGGGGCTACCTATCGAGTCTTTATCGCGAACAGTTCATCAGCCAGAATTCCGTTCGCACGATATTACTTTGGATCGACTGGGTTTCAGCAGCTTGCTCGCCCACCGGGGCCCGTGCGCGGCCTGTGAGATTTATCGCGAGTTCCGCACGAGCCGAAGAGCACTTAATGTGCTCTTCGTGCGAGCAGGACTGTAGAGCAGGAAATCTCACAGGCCGCGCACGGGCCCCGGTGGGCGAGCAAGCGGACGACAAACACATCTGTCCAATAATTCGTCTGAAACACAATGAAAAACCGTTTGATGTGAGTTAATATAAACAACGTCGTGAATCTGACTCCTGCCACATGCATGACAGGGGTTAAACACAAAAAGGAGTCAATTATGGTTTCTGAGAAGGCTACCCTCGTTAATCCTCAGGGTCTGCACATGCGTCCGGCTGGTCTGTTCGCCTCCACCATGGGCAAGTACGCCTGTGACGTGACGGTCGTCACCCCCGAGAAGGAGGTCAACGGCAAGTCCCCGATGGCCCTCATGGCTGCTGGTATCCCCTGCGGCACCGAGGTCGAGGTCAAGTGCGACGGCGCTGACGAGGCCGAGGCTCTGGCTGCTGCCATCGAGCTCATCAAGAGCGGTCTTGGCGAGTAGAACTCAAACGGGTCGCATGTTGAACAACTAAGTTCATATTTGGGGGCGCAGTGACCTGTTGTAAGGTAGCTGCGCTCTTTTGTCATGGATATGGCAAAACGCTTTATCATATGACACGGAGAGAGGAATGGGAATGTATCAGGGAGTCAACGCTTCCGAGGGCATCGGTATCGGCACCGTCATGGTTGCCGTCGATCCCGACTTGACGTTTGAGCCGCACGAGGTTGCTGATTCGGCAGCAGAGAAGGAGCGCTATCAGTCCGCTCTTTCGGTCTTCTGCGAGAAGACCCAGGCTCAGGCCGACCACATGAAGGAGACGGTGGGCGAGGCCGAGGCCGAGATCATGAGCGGACACATTGTCCTGGCTCAGGACCCGGGCATGACCGACGCCATCAACGCCGCCATTGACGGCGGTACCTGCGCCGAGCAGGCGCTCATGGACACCTCGACCATGTTCGAGAACATGTTCCTGTCTATGGACGACGAGATGTTCCGTCTGCGCGCGGCCGACATCGCCGACATCCGCACCGGTATTCTGGCCGAGCTGCTGGGCAAGGAGGTCGTCGACCTCTCCGTCCTGCCCGAGAACACTGTCGTTGTCGTGCACGACCTCACGCCGTCCATGACCGCCACGATCGATAAGGCCCACGTTGCCGGTATCGTCACCGAGACCGGTGGCCGCACGTCGCATTCCGCGATCATTGCGCGCGCCCTTGAGATCCCGGCTGTCCTTTCGGTTTCCAATAGCTGCACCGCGCTGCGCAACGGTATGACCGTTGTCGTCGACGGTGGCAAGGGTATCGTTGAGGCCGATCCCGACGAGGAGACGCTCGCCGCCTACACCGCCAAGGCCGAGGCCTTCGCTGCCGAGAAGAAGGCTCTCGAGGCCTATCGCGGCAAGGAGACCGTCACCGCTGACGGCGTGAAGAAGATCCTTGCTTGCAACATCGGTAGCCCCGACGACGTTACCGCTGCTCTCGACCACGA
>URVF01000187.1 GCA_900551185.1 uncultured Collinsella sp.
TACGAGATCATGCCTAGTCTCGTGGGCTCGGAGATGTGTATAAGAGACAGCGCCACCACCGAGCAGCTCGTCGTCACCTTCCTGGCCATGCTCGAGCTCGCCAAGCGCGGCTCGCTCACGCTGAGCCAGGACGAGATCTTTGGAACCATCCGCATCAACCGCGTCGAGGGCGCCGTGGCATATGTGCCCGGCGAGGGCCCCGAGCTCACCGAATAGGAGCGGCAACCATGTCAACCCTTTCCACGCTGGAGACAAACAGCCTCAAAGGCGCCTTGGAGGCGCTGCTGCTGGTGTCGAGCGATCCGGTGAGCGCGCCCGCGCTGGCTGGTGCGCTTGATATCGCCCCCGGCGAGTGCGCGTCGCTGCTCGCCGAGCTCAAGGTTGAGTACGAGGAGGCCAACCGCGGCTTTCAGCTGCGCGAGGTCGCCGGCGGCTGGCGCCTGTTTACGCATCCCGCCTACCACGACGTGGTTGAGGCCTACGTGCTGAGCTGGGACACGCAAAAACTGTCGCAGGCGGCACTCGAGACCCTGGCCGTGATTGCCTATCACCAGCCCGTTACGCGCGAGGTGGTCAAGGGCATCCGCGGCGTCAATTCCGACGGCGTCATCGCATCGCTCGTTGACAAGGGCTTGGTGCGCGAGCTCGGCCGTGACCCCCAGCGCGGTCAGGCTATCATTTACGGCACGACCAACGCCTTTTTGGAGAAGTTCGGTCTGCGCTCCACCCGTGACCTGCCCGATCTGGAGCAATTTGCCCCCGACGAGCAGTCGCGTCAATTTATTCGCGAACGCCTGAGCGGTCGCAGCATTCAGTCCACGCTCGAGGAGCAGGCCGAAGATCTGGACGAAGAGCGCGAACTGCTCGATACCGATATTGAGGACGCCGCAGATGAGGAGATCCTGGCCAGCGGTGACAGCTCGGAGGATATGCATGACGAGGACTAGCGAAGCAGGGGAGACGCGCGCCGGCGTTGCGGCGTCCAGCGCGGATGCGCACAAGTCCGACGCCCAGCCCGTCTACCCGCACACCATGCGCCTGCAGCGCTTTTTGGCGCGCGCCGGCGTGGCGAGCCGCCGCGGTTCGGAGGACCTGATGACCGCCGGCCGTGTGACCGTTAACGGCGAGGTCGCGACCGAGCTGGGCACCAAGGTCGACGTCGACCGCGACCACATCGAGGTCGATGGCATGCCCGTCAAACTCAACCAGGGCGCCGTGTACCTGATGCTCTACAAGCCGACCGGCTATCTCACCACCATGAGCGACCCGCAGGAGCGCCCCTGTGTGGCGGACCTGGTTCCCCGCGACCGATTTCCGGGGCTCTTCCCGGTGGGCCGTCTGGACCGCGACACCACGGGCCTCTTGCTCTTTACCACCGACGGCGACCTGTCGCAGGACCTGCTGCATCCGAGCAAGCATGTCTATAAGACCTACCAGGCACTCGTGGACGGCGAACTGTCAGACCGCGACCTCACGCCACTTCGTCGTGGCATCGAGCTCGACGACGGCCTATGCCAGCCGGCAATCTGCCGCGTCATCACCGCTCGCGAGGCCGAGGCCGTTGCTCCCCAGGGCGTCAAGCCCGGCACGACCGCCGTGGAGGTCATCATCCGCGAGGGTCGTAAGAACCAGGTCAAGCGCATGCTGAGCAAGATCCACCACCCGGTGATCCGCCTGCATCGCTGCAACTTTGCCGGCCTGGAGCTCAAGGACGTGGCCAAGGGGTCGTGGCGCGAACTCACCGACCGCGAGGTACAGATCCTCAAGGCCGGCGGCATCCCGCCCAAGCAGGCGAGCGCCAAGCGCAACGGCGGCAAGCCCCAGGACACGAGCGCGGCCCGCACGCGTCACCACGGCAGCCACGGCTCCGCACCCAAGCGCAACACCTACCGCGAGCGCTACACCGGCTAGGCAGACCGCCAACCAAAACAGCGCCCGCGCATCATACCAGCACGTCAACCATCGAAAGGAAGCATTGCATGATCGTCGCCATCGACGGCCCCGCCGGTTCCGGCAAGTCCACCATCGCTAAGGAGATCGCCCGTCAGCTTGGCTTTAACAAGCTCGACACGGGTGCCATGTATCGCGCCGTCACCTTCGCCGCGCTCGACCGCGGCATCGACCTGGATGACGAGGCAGCCATCGATGCCCTCGCCGAGCAGATCGAAATTCGCTTTACCAACGGCACCGGCGAGGACACGCGCCTGACCATCGACGGCCAGGACGCTTCGGCCGCCATCCGCACCCCGCAGGTCGACGCTAACGTGTCCAAGGTCTCGGCCTATCCAGGCGTGCGCGCCGCCATGCTCATCCATCAGCGCCGCGCCGCCGAGGACCGCGATATCGTCGCCGAGGGTCGCGACATCGGAACCGTCGTGTTCCCCAACGCGCAGGTCAAGGTCTTCCTGACCGCCGACCCGCGCGAGCGCGCCCGCCGCCGCGTGCTTCAGCGCCACCAAAACGATGCCCAGCCGCTCACGTCCGAGCAGCTCGAGGCCGAGGTCGACGAGACCCTCGACGCCCTTAAGCAGCGCGACAAGCTCGACAGCAGCCGTGAGGTCGCCCCGCTCGTACCCGCCGAGGACGCCGTACACGTCGACTCCACCGCCCACACCATCGACGAGGTCGTCCGCATTATCGAGGACCTCATCAACCAAAGGAGGTAACCCATGCGCCTGTTTAAGCAGACGCCCGAGGATTACTACAACGCCCCCTACGCCGAGTTCCCAGCGCTCATCCGCGGCACCGTCGTCGTAGTCATGGCCATCCTTTGGGCCTTTTCCAAGCTCATGTGGCGCTGGAAGGTCGAGGACAGCGACCTGCTGTTTGAGCGCCAGGAAGGCCGCGGCAGCGTGGTCATCTGCAACCACACCTCGATGGCCGAGCTCTTGGCCGTGGAGACGGCGCTGTTCTTTGGGGGGCGCCGCATTCGTCCCATCTTTAAGTCCGAGTTCGCCAAGAGCAAGATCGTGCGCTGGGCCTTTAGCCGCGTGGGCGGTATTCCCGTCGAGCGCGGCACCGCCGACATGAAGTGCCTGCGCGCTGCCCAGCACGCGCTGCAGCGCGGCGAGGACGTGCTGATCTTCCCCGAGGGCACGCGCATCCGCTCGCGCGAGATCAAGCCCGAGGTCCACGGCGGTTTTGCGCTCATCGCCCAGATGGGCAAGGCACCTGTGAACCCGCTCGCCATTTGCGGCTGGTCCGACATCACGCCCGCGGGCAAAAAGATCATGCGTCCCAAGAAGTGCTGGATCCGTGCTGGCAAGGCCGTCTCGCTTTCCGACGCACCGGCTGGGCTTAAGCGCACGGAGCGCCTGGAATGGTTTGAGTCCGAGGCCATGAACCGCGTCTATAAGATGCGCGATGAGCTGTGCACCGAGCATCCGGGCAGGTTCTAGCCATGAGCGAGAACGTGACGAACACTGCCGCGACTGCGTCCTGTCTCTTATACACATCTCCGAGCCCACGAGACTAGGCATGATCTCGTA
>URVF01000188.1 GCA_900551185.1 uncultured Collinsella sp.
GATCTACACGCGTAAGATCGTCGGCAGCGTCAGATGTGTATAAGAGACAGAAGGGGCTCCGTACAGATACGTGCGGAGCCCCTCGTTACGATAACAAGAGTCGATTAGAAATCGATGTCGGTGTCGTAGTAGCAGGCCTTGAGGATCTTCTCGAAGTCGGCAGCCTTGGTCTCACGCGGGTTCTCGGGCGTGCAGGCGTCCTGCTCGGCGTTCGCGGCGATCTCGGGCAGCTTGGCGAGGAACTCCTCCTCGGAAACCATCTGCGGGTTCTCGGCGTCGACCTTCACGCCACCATTCGCGTAATCCTTGATGGACTGCGGAATGTTGAGCTGGTCGTTGAGGTCGCGGATCTTCTGGACGAGCGCGGCGATGAGCTCCTCGTTGGTCTCGCCGGGAAGGTGCAGGATCTCCTTGGCCACGTAAGCGTAACGCTCGGCAGCACGCGGGTCCTTGGAGTTCCACTGGATGACCTTGCCCAGGTACATGGCGTTAGCGGCACCGTGGATGATGTGGCCGTTCTCGAAGGCAGCACCGGTCTTGTGAGCCATGGAGTGAACGATGCCGAGCAGGCCCGAGGAGAAGGCGATACCGGCGATGCACTGAGCCTCGTGCATGTGCTGACGGGCCTCATGGTCCCCAGCATAGGACTTGGGCAGCCACTCGACGATCTCGCGGATGCCGTGCAGAGCGTTGGCGTCGGTGAACATAGAGGCGCAGGTGGAAACGTAGGCCTCCATGCAGTGGGTCAGAGCATCCATGCCGGTGTGAGCGCACAGCTTGGCGGGCATGGTGTAGGTGAGCTCGGGGTCGACGATGGCGACATCAGGGGTGATGTTGAAGTCGGCCAGCGGGTACTTGATGCCCTTGGCGTAGTCGGTAATGACGGAGAAGGCAGTGACCTCGGTAGCGGTACCGGAGGTAGAGGAGATGGCGCAGAAATGAGCCTTCTGACGCAGCTCGGGGAAGCTGAACGGCTGGATGATGTTATCGAAGGACTCCTCGGGGTACTCGTAGAAGACCCACATGGCCTTAGCGGCATCGATGGGCGAGCCGCCGCCGATGGCGATAATCCAGTCGGGCTCGAACTCGCGCATGGCCTCGGCGCCCTTCATGACCGTCTCGATGGACGGGTCGGACTCGACGCCCTCGAACAGCTTGACCTCGAAACCGCCTTCCTTAAGGTCGGCCTCAACGTCCTGCAGGAACCCGCCGCGGCGCATAGAGCTGCCGCCAGAAACGATGATGGCCTTCTTGCCCTTGAGGTTCTTCACCTCGTGGCGAGCGCCCTCACCAAAGTACAGATCGCGAGGATTGGTAAAACGTCCCATACTGTGCCTCCTAAACAAGCCCCTCTTAGACTTGCGTATATAACGGAGCACCCAATTGGCTCCGTTAGGACCGGTTTGCGCGTCGCCGGCGACGACAATGCGCGATGTCCAAACGTCTCAACGCTCAGACAAACATTATTTTACCGTTCTGGTTGGTCAGTTATTCACCTAAAGCCGCCAATGATGAAACGTTTTTTCTATCCCTGAAGACCCTTGTGCGGCATTCATACTCCCAAGCTGGGCAAACGTTTTATCAAGGTTGACTACATATCCCGGGCAGGACCGTGCCCCTCCAAAATATGCACCGTTCGCCGCCAAAAATCGACCGTTTGCGGCACCGTGATAACACTCGGCCGTCCAAGGTGCCGACATTTGTGCGACATCCGTCTTCGTGGTGCAAAGGTGCAAGTCCAAGTGCGGCACCCCCGGTGTGCCACATGCGGGTAAACTAGAACCTTATATAGAAACATTTGAACCCTAACCGCAGCAAAGGAGGCCCCATGGCATTCGATCCCATTCAAGAGGATTGCCATCGCCTCGTTCTTGAGGCCTTGCGCCGCGACAATATCCCGCTCACCGACGGTGCCGCCGTAGAGCGTCTGATGGAACAATTCACCCGCAACCCCGCACCGCTCATCGTGCACGACCGCGACCGCGCCGGGCACCTCATTGCCAAGGTGGTCGAGGCCGTCGACTACCGCATTCCCTTTATCCCTGACGATACCCAGGCCGAGCAAGAAGAAGCAGCTGCCGAGAACATGCTCCGCGAGGCAGCCGCGCTCGATCCGGCCAACTGGGACGCTCAGCGCATGCTGACCGCCCTCACCGCCAGCTCCAACGAGGAATACGTGCAGTATCTGGTGTCCAAGTGCGACGAGGTGGAGCACGATCTGGCGCTCAAGATCGCCTCGGCGCAGGACCCCTACGAGCGCGAGGCCGCTGGCGACCTTATGCGCCGCCCCTACCTGCGCTGGCTTGCCGCCTTGGCATCGCGCGCGCTCATTAGCGGCCGCTACCGCATGTCGCTCGAAGCCGCAAACCGCAGCCTCGACTTTGCACCCAACGACCCCGCCGGCGTCCGCCATACTGCGATGCTTGCCATGGCAAAGCTCGAATACCCTGCCGAGGAGCTCAAACGCTTTCGCTCTGCCCACTCCGTGCCCTATCTCGCCAACACGCCGCTGCGCCGTCGTCCCAAGGACGCGGAGCGCGACTTGGACCCGTGGACGCTCATCGCGCTGATGAGCGCTGCCTGGCGCGAGCTGGACTACGAGGGTGCCGAGCACTACTTGCGCATCCTTGCACGCTCGTGCCCGCACGCAGCCGAGGCGCTCTACTTCCAAACCGAGTTTCCCGATGGTGTCTATGCCCGCGTCAACGTGGGTGTGGGCTCCACCGACGAGCTTGTCCTTGCGCTGTCCGAGGCGACGCCGGTACTGCAGGAGGGCCTGGGCGCCCCCGACAACGCCAGCTTTGCCGCCTGGGTCGCCACCAACGATATCGTGCGCTCCCAGATCGACGAACGAATCCTGCGCGCGGCCGAACAGGGATTGCCGTTTAAGGGAGGAGACCTCTAATGGATCCGAGCGTCTACATCCCCGCCTATCTGGAGCGCACCTATCTGGCATCGCACCCCGAACTCACCGATGCAGCACGCGAGCTTGTCCATAACGACATCAGCGCAAACCCTCACAAGTATGCGCAGACCGAGCATGCCCAAGCGCTGCTGTCCTATGCCGGCGTTCATCGTCATTTGCTTGACGAGCTTCGCCGCATCGAGGACATGGGCAGCGACGAGGAGTTTGAGCAGACGCGCAACCGCCTGTTCGACGACATGCGCGATGAGCTGCTCAAGATTGTTCGCGTCGATGCGCATGTCCTCGATGCCCAGCTGCTCGCCATCATCCTGGCCGACACGCCCGTCGATGCCTGCCTGGGCGACTTGATGAAGCTCGAGGCGAGCACGGCCGACTACCTGCAACAGAGCGTGCCCGGGTTTGATATGGAGGCCCCGCACTACTGGGCCAATAATGTTTTGGCCGACGGTGTCACCGCAGCAGACCTTACCGCTGTCTCTTATACACATCTCCGAGCCCACGAGACTAGGCATGATCTCGT
>URVF01000189.1 GCA_900551185.1 uncultured Collinsella sp.
CTAGTCTCGTGGGCTCGGAGATGTGTATAAGAGACAGGTTTAAAGCTGGCCGCTGCGCGGCCAGCAGACTAAAGTCTTGAACAAAAAGCCGGGGCCCGCACGATGCGGACCCCGGCTCAATACCGTGACGATATGTCAGTTATATTCTACACGTAGAACAGGATGTCGTCGTAGGTCGGGACCGGCCAGTAGTCGGCGGCCACGATCTCCTCCATGGCATCCACGGCGGCACGCAGCGTATCCATAGCGGGAACGACCTCGTGTGCATACACGTTGGCCTGCTCCTGGCCATCGAGGGCCTCGGCCTTCTGATGCACGGCGTCGAGCGCCTTGATGGAGTCGTTGATGGTGGTGATACCGTTGCAGAGCTTGTTGAGCGTGTTCTGCTCGCACTGCATGGCGGCCTCGGCACCGGCGGCACGAATAGTCTCAAGGCCCTTAGCGACCTTGGTGGCATAGGCGGTAATGACCGGGCGATAGGTACGACGCGCCTCGCGAACCATCGTGGTGGCCTCGATGTTCATGAGCTTGTTGTACTTCTCGAGCTTGCAGTCGTAGCGGCACTGGGCCTCGGCCTTGGTCAGGACACCCGTCTCCTCAAAGAGCGCGATGGCCTTATCGGAAACAAAGGCGGGCAGGGCGTCGGCCGTGGTCTTGTTGTTGGCAAGGCCGCGCTTCTCGGCCTCGACGGGCCACTCGTCGGAGTAGCCGTCGCCGGAGAACAGGATGCGCTGGTGATCGGTCAGCACCTTCTTGCAGTACTCGAGCGCGGCGTCCTGGAACTTATCCTCGGGCGTACCCTCGAGTGCGTCGGCGAAGGACTTGAGCGACTTGGCCACGGCGGCATCGAGCACCAGGTTGGAGTCGGAGACGTTCTGCTCGGAGCCGCAGGCACGGAACTCGAACTTGTTGCCGGTGAAGGCGAACGGGGAGGTGCGGTTGCGGTCGGTGTTGTCCTGCATCAACTTGGGCAGGGTATCGGCGCCCAGGTCGAGCACGCCGCGCGTGGCATGGACGGAAGCCTTGCCATCGATGATCTTCTCGACGACCTCGGTAAGCTGGTCGCCCAGGAAGATGGACATAATCGCCGGAGGAGCCTCGTTGGCGCCCAGACGATGGTCGTTGCCGGCCGAGGCAACGGAGGCACGCAGGAGCTCCTGATAGTTATCGACGGCCTCGATCACCGCGGTGAGGAAGACGATGAACTGCAGGTTGTCGAGCGGAGTGTCGCCCGGATCGAGCAGATTCTCGGACTCGGTGCCAAGCGACCAGTTGTTGTGCTTGCCCGAACCGTTGATGCCCTCGAAGGGCTTCTCGTGCAGCAGGCAGACCAAGTCGTGGCGGGAGGCGATGAGCTTCATCTTCTCCATCATGACCAGATTCTGGTCGATGGCCTCGTTGACCTCGCCATAGACCGGTGCGAGCTCATGCTGGCAGGGAGCGACCTCGTTGTGCTTGGTCTTGGCGGGAATGCCGAGCGCCCACAGCTCATCGTCCAAGTCCTTCATGTAGGCCGAGACGGTGGGGCGGATAGCGCCAAAGTAGTGCTCCTCGAGCTCCTGGCCCTTGCAGGGGGCAGCGCCAAAGAGGGTGCGGCCGGTGATGACCAGGTCCCTGCGCTTGCGGTAAGCGTCTTTCTTGATCAGGAAGTACTCCTGCTCATCGCCCACGGAAGGAACGACCTTCTTGGGGGTCTTACCAAACAGCGCCAAAACGCGCTTGGACTCACGCGAGAGCGCGGTCATGGAGCGCAGCAGCGGGGTCTTCTTGTCCAGGGCCTCGCCCGTGTAGGAGCAGAAAGCCGTGGGGATGCACAGGACATCGTCCTTAATGAAGGCGGGGCTGGTAGGATCCCAAGCGGTGTAGCCACGGGCCTCGAAGGTGGCGCGCAGGCCGCCGTTGGGGAAGCTGGAGGCGTCAGGCTCGCCCTGGATGAGGTTCTTGCCCGTAAACTTGGTAATGGCGGTGCCGTCGTGGTTGGGCTCGAGGAAGCTGTCGTGCTTCTCGGAAGTAATGCCCGAAAGCGGCTGGAACCAGTGCGCGTAGTGCGTCGCGCCCTTGGAGATGGCCCAGACCTTCATGGCGTGGGCAACGGCGTTGGCCACATCCAGGTCGAGCGGCTCACCGTCCTCGAGGGTTGCAGCAAGGCGCTTCCAAATGTCCTTGGGGAGGTAGTCCTTCATGACTTCCTCAGAGAACACCATGGTCCCGAAGCGGTCAGTAAGATCGGCCATACGGAACTCCCTTCGTATCGGCACCGCGTGAGAAGCGGTGTTGATTACTAACGAACGAGTCATAGCTTAGACTCGCCGTGTTTCCGCGACATTACCGTTATGTTGCTGTCGCGAAACCAATCAATGAGGTTACCGCATCACAGCGGCGCTGCCGCCCTTAATGGCCAATCAACTGTATAAATTGCAGACCTCTCCCCATAGTTTAAGGGTAGTCAATTTGGGATGAGGCTCTATTAACTGGTATTTCGCATCAAATACCATTCAATATAGCCCCATCCTAGATTGACCGCTCTGTTATAGGAAATGCCGATAGCAAAGCATTTTCGATTGGTATCCCCAAATAGCGAGTGAAACTCCACCGTGACACAGTGGTGCTGTAGAATCCTTACAACACTTCACACTATTGCGTATCTAAAGGAGCACGATATGCGCGTCGACGAGGTTTTTAAGCAGGCAGCATCCCAGGGCACCGCACCCGTTTCGTTTGAGATGTTCCCGCCCAAGGGCGAGCTTACCCTCGACACGGCTCGCGAGGTGGCAGGCAATCTGTGCAAGCTTTCGCCGAGCTTTGTCTCGGTCACCTGCTCTGCCGGCGGCTCGGGCAACGGCGCCACCACCGCCCCCATCGCACATATGATTACGAGCGAATTCGATACACCCTCGGTGGCACACCTTACCTGTGTGGGCCGCTCGCACGCCGATATCGCCGCCAAGATCGACGAGTATCGCACCGCCGGCGTTGAAAACATCCTGGCCCTGCGTGGTGATCTTCCCGCTGGCGCGACCGAGGACGACAAGCCCGCCTCGGACTACGCCTACGCCCGCGACCTCATCCCCGAGCTCGTCGACGCCGGCTTTTGCGTGGGTGCCGCAGCCTATCCCGAAGGCCACATTGCCTGCGAGGATCTCAACCTCTCGGTCGAGCACCTCAAGCAAAAGCAAGACGCCGGCGCGAGCTTCTTTGTGACACAGCTCTTCTTTGATAACGAGTGCTTCTATCGCTTCCGCGAGCTTGCCGACAAGGCCGGCATCACCGTGCCCATCACCGCGGGCATCATGCCGTTTATGGGCAAGTCGCAGATCAGCCGCATGGTCTTTATGTGCGGCGCGTCGCTGCCCTCCCCCGTCATCAAGATCCTCGCCAAGTACGAGAACGACCCCTGTCTCTTATACACATCTCCGAGCCCACGAGACTAGGCATGATCTCGTA
>URVF01000190.1 GCA_900551185.1 uncultured Collinsella sp.
CACTACAAAGCGGCCAAAATGTCGGTCAGATTATCGATAACGGCATCGGCTCGCGATTGATCGAGGTTGACGCCCTCGTGCGGACGCAGCGCCAGGACGCGGGCGCCGGAACGTTTGCCAGCCTCGATTCCCATAGGCGAATCCTCGATAACCAGGCACTCGACAGGCTCCACCCCCAGCGCCTCCATGGCACGCAGGTAGATCTCGGGATCGGGCTTAAACGCGCTGCACTCGTGGCCGCTGATGGTGTAATCCAGCACATCGGCAATGCCGGCAATCTCCACCAGCTCGTCAATAAGCTCGCGATAGGACGAGCTCGCGATGGCGCACTTCACGCCGCGCTCGTGCAGCTCACGCATCACCGGCTCCGTCTGCTCGTTGAGCAGCTCGGCATACGGAACGGGGTGATCCGGGCTATAGACCTGCTTGTACTCCACGCGCAGACGCTCGCGCAGCTCAACATCGTCGGGCACCAGCGCCTCCCAAATGGCAGGCTCGTTAGACCCCGAAAGATCGGGGATCTCGTCAAAGTGGAAGCCCTTCTCTTCCATAAACGCCACGCGGCGACGGTTGTAGAACCACTCGGTATCGACCAGCACGCCGTCCATGTCAAACAGCACTGCCTTGATCATACGCATCTCCTCCCACCTGCCAAAAAGGGACAGGTTTATTTTGGTAGGTTTTATCTGGGGTTTTATGACGCGACAGACACGCCCTCCCCAGAGCAAAAAAGGGGATGGGGCGCAAACCCCATCCCCTCTCAATCAACCCGTAAGGTCTACTTACTTGTGATTAGTAGGAAAGCTTCCACATGTAGCGACGCATGGTCAGCGGGTGCTGACGGGCCTCGGCGATCTGGTTGCCGTACTCGCGCATAACGGCGAGGTGCAGCAGCGGGTTGAAGTAGGTGACGACGCTCGCGGGCACAGCGTCAGCCAGGCCGTAGTCCTTGGAGTCGATCAGAGCGACCTTGGCGCCCATGCGCTCAAGGAAGGTGAGGGCGCGGGCGTCCATCGGACGGGTAGCGCCATCGGACATGAAGAAGACGTAGGGCTTACCCTCGGTGGAAACCTCGAACGGGCCGTGGAAGTACTCGCCGGTGTTGTAGGCGGCGGCGTCGATCCACTGCATCTCGGTGAACAGGAAGGCTGCGTGAGAATAAGCCATCTTCTCGGAGGCACCGGAAGCCATGAAGTAGATCATCTTGTCGTCCTTGAAGTCCTCGGCGAACTTCTTGGCGAGCTTCTTGCAGTGCTGAGCGGCGTTCTCGCAGAGATCGAAGACGTTGGTGAGGCCGGTGATCATGTCCTCGTAGTGGTCATAGCCCTCGGTCTGCTGAAGGATCTCGAGAGCAAGAGCGATGGCATAGCCGGGCTTCTCGCACTTGGCAGCATAGTTGGCGTGGAAGCCGTGAACGATGACGTGGTCGGCGTCGACGGTCAGAGCGGAGCCAGCCTTGTTGGTGAGGGAGACGACCGGGCAGTTGTGCTTCTTGGCGGTCTTGTTGGCCTCGACGGTCTCGGGTGTGGAGCCACCGAGGGAGCAGGTGATCACGAAGGTGTGCTCGTTGACCCAGGAAGGCGTGTCGTAGTTGAACTCGTTAGCGGTGAAGATCTGAACGTTCAGCTTGTCCGTGTTGTTGGCCAGGAAGTACTTGGCGGGGTAAAGGTCGGACATGGAAGCGCCGCAGCCGACGAAGGCGACGCTGTGGATCTCGTGGTTGGACAGGACGTCAGCGACGATCTGCTTAGGGAGGTTAAGGTCGATCTCGTACATCTGACACATTCCTTTCGATTTTTTGCGGCGCCACATTGCCGGACGCACGCAGGGTTACCGTAATTTGGACCGAGTCGCCGGCCCGTTGAGGATGCGACAAAGGGACTGTCCCTTTGACACATTTGGGGATGGAAGCCTGCCTGGGGTATGGGATGCCAGGCAGGCCCCCGGGGGAAAGCGGTTAGACGCTTGGTCGCGACTAGGCCAGGATGCCGGCCGCGGAGAGGGCGATGCCGCCCACGATGGCGATCACGAGAAGCCAACCGGTGTTGACGTTCTTCTTGATGAGCCAGTACATAAGGCCGGTGAGGCCAAGGGAGATCATCTGGGGCATCATGCCGTCCAGGATGTCCTGGATCACGACGGTGCCCTCAGCGAACTGCAGCGGGGTGGTGGCGCCGATCAGTGTGGCGATCATGCCGCCCACGGACATAAGACCCACGATGCCGCAGACATACATGAGCTTCTCCATGAGGTCGCCGCCCTGAAGCTTGCTCAGGTACTCGTGGCCGCCCTGATAGCCCATCTTGGCTGCGAACCAAGTGATCAGCACGGAGGGCACGATGGAGATGAGCATGGCCAGGATCGGGCCCATGATGGAGCCCTGCTGAGCCAGCTGAACGCCCAGACCAAAGGCGATAACGCGGATGGTGCCTTGGAAGAAGGAGTCACCGATGCCGGAAAGCGGACCCATGAGGGAGGTCTTGACCGCGTTGATCGAATCGGGGTCGAAGTTCTCGGGATCCTTGGCGTACTCCTCCTCCATGGAGGCGGAGAGGCCCAGGATGAAAGCGCTCGTCTGCGGGGTGCAGTTGTAGAACGCCATGTGACGGTGGTAAGCCTCTTTCTTAGCAGCGAGCTGCTTGGGGTCGGACTCATCCGGATAGAGGCGATCGAGCGTGGGGACCATGCCGTAGAGGAAGCCCATGTTCATCTGACGCTCGTAGTTCCAAGAGGCCTGGATGGCCCAGGAGCGCCAGAAGAACTGGCTGACCTTCTTGTTCAGGGACACGTCCTTGGTTGCGGTTGCCATAGTGTGTTCCTCCTTAGTCTTCGTCGTCTTCGAGCGGATCGTAGTCGGAATCGACACCGGCGGCTGCATGGGAACCGTTGAACTTGAAGCCCATGAAGACGACAGCCAGGCACACACCGATCAGAGCGACCGCGATGACGGACAGGTTGAGGTAAGCGGCGAGCAGGAAACCGATGAACAGGAACGGAGTCATACCCTTCTTGATCATCATGGTGAGCAGCAGGGCCAAGCCGTAGGCGGTCATGATCTTGGTCGAAACGTTAAGACCAGTGGACAGCCACTCGGGAACCATGTTGACGATGGCCTGAACCAGGTCGGTGCCAACAAAGACGGCGAGGAAGATCGGCAGGAAGTACATGATGGCGTACAGACCGGAGCCGGCGCAGATGTGCATACGGTAGGCGGTCTTGAAGTTACCGTTATCGATCGCGTTATCGGCCACATGGGTGAGGGCGGCGATGATGGAACGGAACACGATGCCGAGGAGCTGACCCAGGACGGCGACCGGGATGGCGATCGTCATGGCGGTCTCGGCGGAAGCATCGGTCAGGCACGCGAAGGCCTGTCTCTTATACACATCTCCGAGCCCACGAGACTAGGCATGATCTCG
>URVF01000191.1 GCA_900551185.1 uncultured Collinsella sp.
TATAAGAGACAGTCTACGCGCAGGCCATGCGTCGGGCGCTGGGCCTAGATACCCGTGCTGCGCTCTATTTCTCGACCAAGGGCGGCAAGCCCGCGCTGCGCGGCGCGGCGAGTGCCGAGTTGCTCGAGGAAGAGCGTGGTGACGGTCGCATCCCGGGCCTCAAGAAGGGCTTCCCGGGCGAGGGCGGCAGCATGGACTTCGATGCCCTGCTCGACCGCGTGGAGACCGGCATTGCCGAGCGCCTGCGCGAGCTCGAGGCAGGTGACGTCGCCGCTGTCGACCCGACATCGGCGCAAGCCGCGCATGCGCGCTGTTCGTATAACCACCAAGGAACGTTTGTAAGGAGGGACGTGTAGACCATGGATCTTTCGACTTTGATGCCGCAACAGCTGCAGATTGTCAAAACGCTCGACCGTCCGCTATTTGTCTCGGCGGGCGCCGGTTCGGGCAAGACCTTTACCCTTACGCGCCGCATCGTCTACGCGCTCTCGCCCGAATCCGGTCCGTTCGTTGAACATCTGGATCAGGTGCTCGCTATTACCTTTACCAAAGATGCCGCGGCCGAGATTCGCGACCGCGTGCGCCGTGCGCTTATCGACGAGGGCATGGACGAGGAAGCACTGACCGTCGACGACGCGTGGATTTCGACCATTCACGGCATGTGCTCGCGTATCCTGCGCGCGCATGCGCTGGAGCTGGGCATCGACCCCGAGTTCACGGTGCTCACCGATACCGACGAGCTTATGGACCAGGCTGTTGAGCATGTGCTGGCCCGCGCGACAGCGCCCGATGCCGCCCCCGAGCTCGCGGCATCGCTCAAGGCCCTCTATGCCTGGTATCCCATGGCGGGGGAGGGCGGTTCCTTTGGCGGCGGTACGACCATCAAGGGTCTGGTGCGCGACCTGCTGGAGCTGTCGAGCCAGTTGCCGGGCGGTATGGACGACGTGTGCGTGGCGCGCGGCCAGGCCGATACCTCGGCACTCGCCGATGCCTATCGCGCGGCGCTGGGCGCAAGCAAGGCCGCGACCGAGAAGGCGCAGATGGCACTCGACGCCATTGACGCGTTCGAGGCGAGCGGCAAGACCATGGCCGATGCAGCGCGACTCATGATGTCGTGCACCATGCCGCGCGCGAGCAAGGCATTCCCTAAGGAGCAGGTCGAGCTGCTCAAGGCCGAGGCCGCCGATGCGTTTATCAATATCGTGCTTGCCTGCGGTGGCCCGGCGCTCGATGCGCTGGTGGGCCTGGCCCGTTCCGTGGAGGCTGAGTATCGCGCGCTGAAGGCTGCCCAGTCCGCTCTCGATAATAACGACCTGCTGCGTATGGCTTACGAGGCGTTGCGCGATTACCCTGCCATCCGTGCTGCGTACGAGGGCCGCTTTAAGATGGTCATGATCGATGAGTTTCAGGATATCGACCAGATGCAGGTCGATCTGATACGCTACCTGACGGGTGCGGGGGAGCGCGCGCTGTGCACCGTGGGCGATGCACAGCAGTCCATCTATCGCTTCCGTGGCGCCGAGGTCGAGGTGTTTCGCCGCCAGGAGCGCAAGGTGGGCTCCTCTGCTGCGCCCGAGACGGCTGTCGCATCCGATGCCCCCGCTGGCGAGCTCGTCAAACTCGTGCGCAACTTCCGCAGCCACGACGAGGTGCTGCGCTACGTAGCACGCGTCTTTGACGGCAACACCGGTGGTTTGATGCAGGGGTTCTTGGATCTTGAACCGAGCGACAAACGCGAGGACAAGCTCAAGGCGAAGGCTTCGCGCCGCCAGGCGCTGTTCGTTGCCGGTGGCAGCACCCAGGAGCGAACGCAGGCGAAAGCTCGTGCGATTGCGGAGCGGTTCCAAGCGCTCGTCAAAGCGGGCCAGCCCCAGGGCGGCATGGTACTGCTGCTGGGCCGCATGACCAACGCCGACGTCTACGCCCAAGCCTTCCGCGACCAGGGGCTCGACTGCGTCATCGCGGGCGGCTCGGTCTTTGCCCAGGCCGCCGAGGTGCAGACGGTGCGCGCCCTGGTTTGTGCGCTCGCCAATCCGGCCGATACGGCGCAGGGCCTTATGCCGCTGCTCGCCTCGCCGATGTTTGCGCTCGGCGCCCAGGAGTTCCTGGCGCTGGCGACCAAGCTCGATAGCGAGACAGGGGAGACCTCGCGCCGGAATATCGACATGGGCATCATGAGCGATTTCGACGTGCCGGGTTTGCAAGACTTGCCGCTTGTGACGCGCGCCCGCGAGGTGCTGCGGTATGCGCTTCGTCGCGTGGGCCGCGATTCGTTCGCCGCCATCGCGTGCGACGTGGTCAACGCCTCCGGCTGGTTTGTGCGTCTGGCGCAGCGCGGCCCCGAGGGCAAGGCCATTGCCGCCAACGTGCTCAAGGCGCTCGACGCCGTGGCTGAGGCTGAGGCCGAGTTCGGCAACTCGCCGCGTTCCATCGCGCTTGCCTTCGACCGCTTCTTGGCGGGCAAGGAAGCCCCGGGTGCCCTCAACGAGGAAGGCGACGGCGCGGTGCGCATCATGACGGTTCACGCCTCCAAGGGCCTGGAATATCCGGTCGTGGCGGTCGCCGAGTGCTTTAGCGTGCGTAAGTCCTCGGGTGCGGCACAGATGGGTCGCGTCGAGGGCGGAGCGCAGGTCGTGGCACTGCCGGCACGCTTCGATGGCGTCAAGCTTGCGGACGGCACGTTCGTAAAGGGCGACGACGTCAAAAAGCAGTTTGAGCACGCGTTTAAGGGCAAGGGCACGTCGCTGTGGCTGCCGCCAGAGCTCATGGAGGACGTCTGCGCGACGGGCTCTCCCGCCGAGGCATTTGCCCGCCTACGCAACGACGACCTGCAGCTTTCGCTCGAAGAGCGGGCTCGTTTGCTCTATGTCGCCATGACGCGAGCACGCGAGCTGGTGATCTTGGCGATGGATGCCGGCGTGAGTCGCGGCAAGGTTACGGCGCCGACCTTCGATGTCGAGACGGATCTGACCTACGATGTTCTGCGCCGCATTCTGCCGACCGACGCTCTGGACATGCCTCAGCTCGATAGCGACCGTTTGGTGTTCGATAACTCCAAGCCGGGCGACTACGAGCTCATCTCGCTGGCGGACTTTACGTTTGGCGAGCAGGCGTTTGAGGCCAACGCTTCGCTGGATGCCGAGGGCAGGCTTGTTCGTGGCGATGCCGATGCAGATGCTGCCGACGATTCGGCCAGTACAATCGTCCCTGGTCCTGCCGACCCCGAGCCCGATGCGTTTGAGCTCGTGTATCCCCAGGCGGTGGGCGTGCGCATGGGCACCTGCCCGTATCCGGAGCGCGATTCGTATCTGTCTCTTATACACATCTCCGAGCCCACGAGACTAG
>URVF01000192.1 GCA_900551185.1 uncultured Collinsella sp.
TCTACACGCGTAAGATCGTCGGCAGCGTCAGATGTGTATAAGAGACAGATGCTATGTAGACTCCAAGCCGAACCTCGATTGTCCAACTTCTTCTCCGTAATCTCGCTCCTTTCTGTCCATTCGGGGCGCAAACTTTTGGTTTTAGATCCCGATGTTGGTAGATGTAAATAAACGGTGGAGCGGCTGCAAAAGATCCGCCTCGCTGGGTAAAATCAGGATGTGCCGCGGAACCCGCTCCTCAGCTACTCAAACTTCGGAGACGCGGGCAACGCAGGTGCTAATGTCTAAAGGGCCGGCTGCAACCGGCCCTTTTCATGACTCCCTTCGCTATCCGTTACTGCTTATATTCCCGCCAGATCGAGTAGAGGTTCCGGGCAATGCCGGTCACATACATCGAGAGGCGCAGGATTTCAAGAAACAAGTTCATAGGCTTCACCCCAATCGGAGATCGGAGCGTTGCCCGCAGGCGGATTCCGCGGCAGTCAAGATTTTACCTCACAGGCCGCGGTGGGAGGCACCCTGCCCATCCCCTGGTTTGGAGCAGTGTCGATCTAACGGGCAATCAAACCCCTAGCGCTCTTTGAATTGAGCAAGCATCTGCCCGAAGAAGCTGAGCCCGGATGGCTCATAAATGAGTGAACCGCCGTCCGCGGTCCTGTAGAGCCCGCAGGGGAGGTAGCGCCCGTCGGGGAGGACATAGAGGTTGGCTTCTTTCTTCAGTCCTGCTGGAAATAGCGGAATCCCGTTTTCGTCCATTTGGAACTCATCAATATTCGCGATCTCTCTTTCCATGGCGCCTGCTGGTCAGTTTCTATCGTAAGTGCGCCCTAAAACAAACACTGCTCTATCAGCTCTTTACCGCGCAAGGCGTCGATCCACTCTCGTGGAATTGCGTCGATGCCGTATGCCGTGCCGGCGAGCGCACCTGCGACGGCTGCGGTGGTGTCGGTGTCGTCGCCCAGGTTGACGGCGGCAAGCACGCAATCTTCGTAGCTGTTAGTGTTGACGAAACACCAGGTGGCTGCTTTGAGCGTGTCGCGCACGAAGCCGCCAGACCTGATTTCGTGCTCGGGCACGTCTTTCAGCTGGAGCACCCACGAGGGAAGCGCGTCGTTCATCACATCCCTCATTAGCTCGATAAATATGACGCATGCATCGGTCGACGTTCTGTGGGCGTGCGTAATCGCGGAGACCTCGCAGATCTCGTCGTCTGTCGCATCGGTGAACGCCAGGGGAGCGATGCGCATGAGCGATCCGTTGCCGTTGTCGCGCTCGCCGGAGCCTCCTTTGCCGGTGTGCAAGGCGCGGGCGGTCGTGCCGCCATAATCGAAAACGCCGTCGATCGTATACTCGCCACGGGCAATCCAGCTGACGAATTTGTCGCGCATGTCTGCGGTGTCGATGTGCCCAAGCTCTCTAATCGAGTCGCAGGTAGCAAGCGTCATGGACGTGTCATCGCTCCAGGTGCCGGCGGGCTGCCCATGCGTGCCGTAGCCGATCATGTCCACGCATTCGAACGTGCCGCGAGGCATAAACTCGTATGGAACGCCCAGCGCGTCGCCGACGGCAAGCCCATAGATGCAATCGCGTAGTGTTGTTTTCGGTCTGTCTGTCATGGAGCGCTCCTCTTATGTCGGGGGATATGAAACGCCGTCGGGGGTATCGGTCGCAACGTGCTGCTACCCTTGCGCTTTGCCATTAGTCGCTTCGTTGATGGCGCGGTACTCGGCACTCAGCTCGCGCGCCAGCTCTTCCTTGCTTGGAAGATACGGCAGGTATTTGGCGGCAAACACTTGGTCGTTGTCTTCGGGCAGCGTGTACTCGACAATCGAATCGCTTTTGTCCGCGCAGAGCACGATGCCTATGGGCGGATTGTCGCCTTCGTTCATGAGCTCGCGCGTGTAGTAGTTCACATACATTTGCATCTGGCCCAGGTCCTGATGCGTAAGGTCATCGGTCTTAAGGTCGATGAGCACGAAGCAGCGCATCAGATAGTTGTAAAAAACAAGGTCAATATAGAAATGGCGTCCATCAAAGGTGATGCGCTTTTGGCGCGCCTCGAAAGCGAAGCCACGACCAAGCTCCAGCAGGAACTTCTGAAGATGCGTGATGAGCGCCTGCTCTAGATCGCTCTCGCGAAACGTAGCATCGTCCGAGAAACCTAAAAACTCCAGTACATATGGGTCGCGGATGATATCCTCGGGGCGACGAGCCGGGGCGCTCTCTTGGATTTCCTGGGTGACGGCCTCTTTGTCCTTGCTGGTAAGTAGGCGCTCGCGGAACATGGTGTTGATCTGGCGTTCGAGCTGGCGCGTGCTCCAGCGAGAAACGGCGCATTCGTTCATGTACCATGTGCGAGCATCAGGGTCGGGAATGCGCATCAACCTGCGGTAATGTGTCCAGCTCAATTCGGGACGCAGTGAGTCCCGAATTGGAAATGCAAGATAGAACTGACGCATTTTGCGCAGCTCTCTTGCTTCAAAACTTTTACCAAAATCCTTGGTAAGTCTGATTGCGAGGGCCTTGAGCAGCGCCTCTCCATACTTGGCGCGCCCCTCTCCGCCCTGTTCATCAACAATACTCTTGCCGATCTCCCAATATGCCTCAACCATCGCAAAGTTAACGGCGGTATAGGCCTTGTCGCGAGCGGCGTTGAGAATCGAGGAGACCTGCTTGTAAAAACCTTCGGGCACGATTGCCGATTCTCCACGGTTTACCAGTTCGCCCATCACTGTCGCCCCACTTTCCTTTTGTGGAATGCGTCTTTATCGCATTTAGTTTAAAGCCTCGCGCGGACACGAATCGCTGTGCTGTCTGACATCTTCGCATGGGGCCTTGCGGTGACTAAAATGTGACCATAGAGGCAGTTTTAGCGAATCCCACGGGAGTGACGCGTATGGACAATAACACGCTGCTATTCCAGGACAAAGGTTCGGGTAGGTATAAAGACGTCAAGATCTACCCCAACCGTATTGAGGTGCTCAAGAAGGGCACTTTTGGTGGCAAGCACACCGAGATTGTCTATCTTAAGGACATTACGGGGGTCAACAGGATCAAGGGCCGCGATGTTTTTCTGCGTAACAGGCTGTTGACTGCTTGTGTTTTTAGCCTGAGCAGCCGTGCGAAGGCCCAGGAGTTTGTTAACGCGCTGAACATGGTGATGTAGCCTATGGCGGCGTTTGGGCCAAGGTAAAAATCGGGGGCACAGAACGGTGTCCTGCGCCCCCCATTGAGTCGATGTGTCTAAAAGGCGGGCTTGCCTATTCGCTGTCGTCCCCAACGTTTTCGCGGTCATTGGCAAGCATCTGTCTCTTATACACATCTGACGCTGCCGACGA
>URVF01000193.1 GCA_900551185.1 uncultured Collinsella sp.
TCTACACGCGTAAGATCGTCGGCAGCGTCAGATGTGTATAAGAGACAGGTTATGCACAGGCCACCGCCCCAGCCACCGCCGTTGCCATTGGTGACGTAACCGCCTTCGATTTTGACTTTACCCTCAGAAAAAATCACATGGCCGTCATCGCTCAGATTGGCGGCCGTGGTAATCATGCCGCCCTTGAGATCGAGCGTGCCGCCCTCTTTAACGGTGACCACATGCTTTACGGAACCGCTGTCCGATGCCGCATCAATAGCGCCAAAGCCCGTAACGACATGCCTGATCGTAGTCTCGGTTGTGCCGAGTCCATCTTGATTGGGCGTGCTCTTGGTCTCAAAGTAAGTAAGACTCTTAGGAGTGCCGTTATTAGAGCTGCTTCCCTTTTCCCACTCCATACTCGCAAGCTGACCCGCCGGCGTATTGGCCGTATCGACCGAACTTGGTGCATCTATTGTTGTTTGGCCTAAATCCTCGATAGTGAGCGTGGCTCTGTTTTCGACCACAAAGAAGGAGTCTAAGCCGCCAGAACGGTTACAGAGCATGTTGCCGTTAAGATCGATGGTGGTGTCTTTGCTGATAGTGATCTGCTTATCCGAATAGGCATAATCCGTCAGTCGGAACTTGCCGCCATTGGTAAACACCCCAGCAACATCGCCGCTTACCTCGGTATAGCCATCGGCACTGACGGGAGCGATAGCGTTTTCATCGTTATTATCATCATCAGAAGGCTGTGTATCGGAAGGCTGCGCGGCGCCCTTGGCCTCCGCGTCGTCGGACGGCAGTCCCGCGGCAGCGGCGTCTTCGCTCGCGCCATTCTCGGCATCATCGCTAATCTGCTTTTCGGTATCCCCGTTGTTGGTGTTGTCTACATCAGTAGACTCACTTGAGGAACCCCCCCCCATCACAGTTTCCTCGGTAGAAACTGTCTGGGCATCATTGGCAATGGCCTGCGAGATCGGAGGCATGACGAGCGACAGTACCAGGCTCAACACGGAGGCTCCGCACAAAACGCCTGCCAGTACACGGCGCGTCGCTTTTTTACTCTGCTTAGTTTTTTCTGAATTCGCTTTCATCGATGTCTCCTCCCCAAGAGACCGCGATCTTGCTCTTTCACTATCAAACGTATCTGCGCAATCTGTAATTGCGCACGCTTAGTAATACTATTGTAACTATTGTTTAAACATCCGAGCAACAAAACCGACATTTTTGTAGCCAGTTCTCAATTCTCTTGACATTTACTCAGATTTGCCTTTGTTTATTCGCTTTGAAATATCTATTTCTGCTGGTAATTAAGCCAGTTATCAGTTTTTTAATAGCATTTTATTTATTTGCACAACATTTTGCTCAAGAGCATGCATCCTGCGAACAGTCGAAAATCGACCGTGAACGGTAGGTCATTAACCGGGAGGAATAGACTACCAAATTGATGGGAATATCTTTATTTCATCGGTAGTTAGAAGCGTAATGTTCAGACAACAATATTTGAATTTGCGCGCAGATTTTAGGCATCAATTCATCTAAATCACCTGAGTGTCTATTGCAATCAAGCGGCCACCACAAAGGTGCCTGTCCCCTTTGTGGTGGCTCTCCACCGGCGCTACAGCAGATGTTCCTCGATAAAGATCGCGATGCCGTCTTTGTCGTTGCTGGCGGTTACAAAGTCGGCGGCGGCACGGGTATCATCGCTGCCATTTGCCATGGCCACGCCCACGCCGGCGTCGGCCACCATGCAGGTGTCGTTATCGGCATCGCCAAACACGCAGATGTTCTCGAGCTCCATGTCGTTGAGCTCCGCCACGCGCACAAGGCCGCGCGTCTTGGACACGCGCGGATCCATGAATTCGTAGAGTCGCTGCGTGGTCTGTAGAGCAGCCGCTTTAACGGTATCGTCGGCGAACGTCGACGCTCGCTCGATGACCTGCGGCATCACCTCGGGCGCCATGGTAAACATCACCTTGGTCTGCGGCTCGCGCAAAAACTCGGCAAAATCGACCACCTGGTAGGGCACGCCGTCGACACGCGACAGGTGCTCGACGCATGCATTGCTCTCGGGCACATAGAGCACGCCGTCCCGAGGGCAAACGGGCGTTGCCGGCAGGCCTGCCATGTGCTCGCAGATACGCGCGATGGTCTCGCCCGGCAGCGGGTAGCTCAGCTCGTTGATGCCGTGTGCACGGTCGATGACCTCGGCGCCACCGCAGCCCACGAGCACGTCCACCAGGCCTTCGATACCCCAGAGCCCAAACATGGCCTCGGTCGCCTGGGCGTCGCGCCCGGTGCACAGGCCAAAGAGCACGCCACGCTCGCGCAGGGCGCGGATCGCCGCCACGGTGCGCGGGGACACCATGTGCTGGCTCGTGAGCAGTGTGCCGTCGATATCGCAGAACACGGCTTTGATGTGGCTGAAGGTGGCGTCCATGGGGGCCTTTCTGGGTTGTGCGGCGGTGTGGGGTGTATCTGGATGTGGCGTTCATGGTATACCAAAGCGCGGGCGCGGCCCGTCAAAGCAAAAACCACCACAAAGGTGCCTGGCCCCTTTGTGGTGGCCGGACTCGCAGGATGGCCTGGCCCGGGGCGCAAATCATCACAACATTCGACGCTTTTCCGCAAAATCGCGATTTTCATCGAATGTTGTGATGGTTTTTTACTGCTTTGCGGCACGATCCAAGTGCCAGCGACCAAACAGCAGCAACGCCGCGGGAACCGCCGTCACGACCATGCCCGCCCCGATGAGCGTCTGCTGCACACCAAACGTCGCCGCCAGCCACGGGGCAATCGCCAGCGGGGCCACGCCGGCGAACATGTTGCCAAAGCCCATGACCGAGTTGACGCGACCGAGCTGCTCGAGCGGGGCCGTCGTTTGCACGATCGTGTTGTGGAGCGGGTTGACGACGCCCCAGGCCACGCCCAGGGCAATCTGGCCGATAAGGGCCACGCACACGTACGGTGTCCCCACATAAATCAAACTTCCCACGCCCACGGACATGAGTGCCACGAGCAGCGTTTTAAGGTTGATCAGATGCGGCGGCAAACGGAGCGCGGCCACGGCGCCCAGCACCGCGCCCACGCCCGAGGCCGACGAGAGCCAGCCCATCCATTCGACACCGACGTGCAGGACATCGCGGTAGAAGAACGACTCCAGCGGATCGAAGGCACCGTAGCCAAAGTTCGAGAGGAAGATGATGCAGAAAAGTAGCGCGAGGACGCTGTTGGTGAAGACTGTCTTGATGCTGGTCGCGAAGGTTGCGCGGGCGGACGTACTAGGGCTGTCTCTTATACACATCTCCGAGCCCACGAGACTAGGCATGA
>URVF01000194.1 GCA_900551185.1 uncultured Collinsella sp.
CAGATGTGTATAAGAGACAGTCTGACGGGTTTTCGTTCAAAAACGTTTTGAAGTACCCGATGACATCGGAGAGATGCAGATAGTTCCCGTCTTTTTTGAGTAGGTAGAAAATCCCCGTGGTCGATGCCGGGGTCATCGCCCTTTCCGAGCCGGATATCAAAATAGCGAATGCCTTCGAGCAACTGCGTGGGAATGTAATCCTGCTGGCATTTTACTTGCGAGGATTGGGGCTCAGTGTCGTTGTCCACGCTGCAGGTGCCCGAATCGTGCGTACCCGGGATGCTCAGCTCGTCGAGGAACTTGTTGTCGTCGACCTATTTCATCCAACATGGTCCGTCGACGTAGCTGCTGTACGTGATCCAGTCGAGGCTGCTAACCGTGGCATCGTTCTTTTTCATGTCGTAACCGATAAGTTCGAGCTCCCACGGAATGCTCTTACTCTTATGGCAGACCTTATTGTTGTCCTGGTCTTCGCCGTTCGATTCTATTGCCAGGTACTTAATGTCTTTTTTCTCGGTTTCTTTCTCGACCGTGCGGTCTCGGATGATATAGGTTCCGTTTGATTGACGCTCGAACGCAAAAGCGCGGCTGGGCTTGTTGTCATACTCGCCGCCCCATACGTGGATGACCTTTCCATCTTTGTCAGAGTCGTCGTCGACCGACCAAATGCTGTAGCCCGTCTTTTTATGCTCTTCGAAATTGAGCAAGGTGCGGATAGCATACCAGTTTGTATCGTCATTCTTGGTCGTTACGTTCTCAAGGATGAGCTTGCTGGACGTGCCGTCGTTAAACAGGTGGCAGACGTTGCCGCGAACGTTGCCGTCTTGGTTGACGCTCGCGGTGCGAAAATAGCCCGCGGGGCGAAGGCGAATGACGAAATTGTCGAGGCTGTCCGACGGTGCGGGTGTGTTGTCTGCAAATGCCGCTCGCAGGGGAATGCCCGGCGCTGCGGTTTCGGGCAGGCTTGCAAGTGGTGACAACGCCGCAAGCCCTAGGCCCAGCGTAAACGCTCGGCGGCTGATGGCATGGTGTTCGGTCATAACTTCTCCATTCGCAGAGTGCGGTTATGCGATAGTTTTGGTCACTATACTGCCCAGATGTTTAAAGATGCTGGTTTAATTGTCTGCGCGGCGCAATAAATCGGTGGGCGGACGTGTTGGGGTGTTTGTCGTTTTCGTACTGTTGCCACATTTGGGGCGGTTCCGGCATCCGGCATCCTCGCGTTCGTCGGCTACAGGCATAAGAAAGGGAGGGTCGGTTTACCGGCCCTCCCTGGGTACGAAGCGCTGGGGTACCGTCGCTTGTTTGCACTGCGACCGTGTTTCCCGTTGCGCTCGCCAGTCGCTTAGCGCTTGATCTCGATATCGTCGAGCTTGACGTCCATGGCCTCGGTCTTGGCCTCGGCGATGTCGTCGGCAAATTCCAGAGACTTCATCATGGTCTCGACGGCGTCCTTGTGCTCCTCGACGTTGTCGATACGCACATACACACTGCCGCCGTCAACGTCGGTGAAGTATTCGGTCGTTACGCCGCCCGAGTGCGTAAAGTAGGCACTGCGCCAGGTCTTGCCGTTGTACTTAACGGGATCGCTCTCGGTCCATCCGGAGTTGGCCTTCCACTTTGCCTCGTAGTCGAACAGTTCATCGGCGTTCTTGTCAGAGTCGAAGACAGGGATGAAGCGATCGCTGGCGTGCTCGCTCTCGGTGAACTTAAACTGGGCCCTGTCGGCGGTGTCGCCTGCGACGTCGGTGACCTCGACGCCCTCGGGGACCTCGACCTTAAACCAAATGAAGTCGGTCCTCATATCCACGGCTGGCTTTTCTGCGCCGCCGCCACCGCCACTGCCGGTAGCGCCGCCGCTGCCGCCGCAACCCACCAGGGCAACCGCGGCAAAGAGACTGATGCAGAGGGTGAGAATCGCAAAGGCCTTCTTTTTCATGGTCGTGTCCTCCTCGATCTGTAATCGTCCATGGATTACCTGCCTTTACTGTACGCGTGGACGGCTCGCTAGGGTGGGCCATGTGTCCCATTCTGGGGGCTGGAATTGCGCCGACAAGTGGCAATATGTGCGGTCGCAAAAGAGGGGAGGGCCGATGCTGTCGGCCCTCCCCGGGGTGAGGTGCCCGTTGATTTAATGGGGCGCGCGTGCGTGGGCGTTGCCCCAACAGGTTCCTTGTTTATAGATATGCCTCAGTTTTTGACGTCCGGAAGTCTCGAAAGGTGGGCCATGTGTCCCATGTTTGCGGTGCCGACGCCTATCGTTCGTCATAGAAATCCGCGATGGCCAGGTGCGCTGACGCTCGCGTACTTATGGGCTAGACTTAGCACCATTACGTGATCGATGCGGTCGGCCGACGTCGGCCGCCCGACCGATATATATGACTTGAAGGTGCGTGTGCGTATGAGCCAAGAGATGATGGATAAAACCTGTCGCGGTTTTGCCGAGGCGCTTGCCGCACGCGAGCCGGTTCCCGGCGGCGGTAGCGCGAGCGCCTTTGTAGGTGCACTGGGCGCCTCGCTTTGCGGGATGGTTGCTCGCTATGGGGCGACAAACCCTGCGCTTGCCGATCGCGCAGACGATCTGACGCGCGCGTTTGCCCAGGCGGATGAGTTGGCGCAGGAACTTGTGGGTCTGGTCGCCGAGGACGTTCGTGCCTACGGGCAGGTGTCCACGGCGTACGGTATTCCGCGTGACGATCCGGCTCGAGCGACCGCGATTCAGGATGCGCTGCATGTGGCCGCTATGCCGCCGTATCGCATTATGGATGCCTGTGGGCGCGCGCTGGCGCTGCTCGAGGTCATGGCGGACAAGGGCTCCCGACAGCTGCTGTCCGACGTGGCGTGCGGTGCCGTATTCTGCCGCGCCGCCATGCAGGGCGCGAGCCTGACGCTCTTTGCGAACACCACATCTATGAAGGATCGCGTTCGTGCCGAGGAGCTCGAGACGGCGTGTGATGAGTTGCTCGACACATGGTTGCCGCGCGCCGATGCGCTGGCGCGCCGCGCCTCCGACGCTGCAAGGAAAAGGGGATAGACATGGCTGAACTGCTGAAGGGTGCTCCCGTTGCTCGCGCTTTGACTGAGGAACTTGCTGCTCGCTGCGCAGCCCTACGCGAGCGGGGCGTTGTTCCGACGTTGGCTATCGTGCGCGTGGGCGAGCGTGAGGACGACCTGTCCTATGAGCGTGGCGCTCTTAAACGCTGCGAAAAGGTTGGCATCGAGGCCTGTCTCTTATACACATCTGACGCTGCCGACGATCTTACGCGTGTAGA
>URVF01000195.1 GCA_900551185.1 uncultured Collinsella sp.
GTAAGATCGTCGGCAGCGTCAGATGTGTATAAGAGACAGGTGCGGATGGGGTTAGCTGCGGGGGCGGTGGCGGAGTTTGTCGATGGTGGAGTCGGTGCTGCGGTTGCGGGCGTCGGCAGCGGTTTGGCGCTTGCGGCGGTAATCGATCATGCCTTGGATGATGGGCTTGCCAAAGCTCACGACATCATCGTTGTAGATGGCGGTTCGGGCCGCGAGGAGGCAGTCGGTAAAGTCCATATGGGTCTTGCCAAAGAGTTTGATAGCAAGGGCGACAACGGTGGGCTCGTCGACCATGACGTCATCGAGCAGCTTCTTCATGGCCGCAGCAATCTCAACGCGGGGAACCTTATAGACGTCGCGCAGCGTGACCACGACGCGCGTGATGATTTCGGGATAGACACGAGCGGTGCGCGTGGCGATGACCTTGGCGGCGCGCGGTGATAGAACTTCGTCGTCATTAAGCAGGTAGCGCAGGATGACGGTCTCGTCGATGATGGTGCTACTCATGGATATCTACTTCCTCGGGACCCAAAATCGAATCGTCGCATTCTGTAGCAAGGTACTCAATCCAGGCATTGCGCTCCTCGGAGCGGCGATTGGGGTCCCCTTATGCTTTGAGCGATCCATAGGCGGCGGTGCCGTCCTTTGAGCGCACGGCGACCGGCTGAAAGGGAAGCTTGCGCATCAAAATGCTCTGCGCGACAAAAAGGCGAACGGCCTCGGCAAGCGATGTGCCCATGGCGTCGTAGAGGCGCTCGGCATGCTGTTTGTCCTCTTCGCGAATGCGCACCTGCAGGATGGCTCGTTTTTGCGTCGATGACATCACTGGCCCCCTTAATGAGCGTGCAATATGAATGGTCAAATACAACATTGGCTAATAATAACCAATCTTATAACCACTGCTTTATTGCACTCAAGTTAATGAGCGCGAAATATATATCAAACGTATTACATCCTTTATAAACGAGTGTGAAATCTCCCCAGGATGTACGCATGTAATACACTCACCTTTATAGCTTCTAGAGAATAATTCCAACCTGCCAAAACCCCTGCAATACACCCGTATTGCAGGGCCTATGCTCAAGTTTGCCCCCTGCAACTGCGTATATTTAACCTGTATATCGTTGGAGGAATTCTATCGAAGTGCCTGTTTCGCCGCATGCACTCGATACGTCGATGCCGGACCACGGGCGGTCCGGGGCAACGTCGACAGGGTCTCTCCGGCATGGGATTCAGGAGGGAGTGAACAACATGGGCAATAAACGAGTCGTGGCTGATTCTTCACGTTGCATTGGGTGCCAAACCTGTATGGCGGCGTGCATCGAGGCGCACGATATTCCTGGCAACATCGCCGCGCCGCGCCTGCGTGTGACGCGTACGTACGAGATTTCCGCACCGGTGGCATGTCACCACTGCGAGGACGCTCCGTGCGCCAAGGCTTGCCCCACGGGCGCCTTGTTCTTTGATCCAAAGAACCATCGCATCGGCGTCAACGAGGACAACTGCATCGGCTGCAAGAGCTGCGTCATGGCATGCCCCTTTGGCGCCGTGAGCGTGGCGACCACGCAGGTCCCCGTCTTGATGGGTGACGTGCGAGTGGGTTCGCAGACTAAGAGCTTCGTGCTCAAGTGCGACCTGTGCGTGGACCGTCCCGGCGGTCCGGCGTGTGCCGAGGCGTGCCCGACCAAGGGCCTCACCCTGGTAGACGAGGAGCGTTTGGCGGAGCTGACCGCCGAGCGTGCCCGCGCCACCATCGAAAACGAGGCGTAAGCGTCGGGCGACAGGCCCAATGATTGTCAAATGAGTACCGAGCATTCGGTAGCAGAGAAAGGAAGGAGGGTGTCATGGAGAAGCATAAAGTGATCTGCCCGTACTGCGGCGCCGGTTGCCAGTTTAACCTCTTGGTCCAAAACGGCCAGGTCGTGGGTACCGAACCGCTCAACGGCATCACCAACCAGAGCGAGCTGTGCCTTAAGGGCATGAGCGGCTACGACTTCATCAACGACACCAAGATCTTGACTCCTCGCGTACTGCACCCGATGATCCGCCGCACTAAGGGCGCGGATCTTGAGCGCGTAAGCTGGGACGAGGCACTGGATTTCACCGCATCTAAGATGCAGGCCATAATTGACGAATATGGTCCTAATGCTGTCATGACCACCGGCTCTTCGCGAGGCGGCGGCAATGAGGCGAACTACGTCATGCAGAAGTTTACGCGTGCGTGCATCGGCACCCACAGCGTGGACAACTGCGCCCGTACTTGACACGGCCCTACTGTCCTCGGTCTGATGGACACGGTTGGTTCAGGTTGCATGTCATGCTCCATCCCCGGTATGGAGGATGCGGGCTGCATTTTCCTCTTCGGCTATAACCCTGCCGATTCGCACCCCATCGTCGCAAGGCGTATCGTGCGAGCCAAAGAAAAGGGTTGCAAGATCATCGTCGCCGATCCGCGCCATATCGAAACCGCGCGTATCGCCGATCTCTACCTTCCGATCAAGAACGGTTGCAACGTTGCGTTCCTCAACGCCTTTGCCAACTGTCTGGTCAACGATGGCCTCTACGACAAGGAATTCGTCGCCGAGCACACGAACGGCTTTGACGAGTGGTGGGAGACCATCAAGAACTACACTCCCGAATCTGTACAGGACATCACGGGTGTCGAGCCCGCGTTGATCCACCAAGCTGCCGAGATGTACGCCACGGCGAAGCCCTCTGCTATCATTGGCTGGGGCATGGGCGTATGCCAGCAGAAGCAGAACCTGAAGACGGTGCACACCATCGCCTCCATCGCCTGCGTTGCCGGCCAGATCGGCAAACCCAATTCCGGCCTCGCGCCCGTGCGCGGCCAGAATAACGTCCAGGGCTCCTGCGATATGGGCATGCTGCCCAACCTGTACCCTGGCTACCAGAAAGTCACCGACCCCGCAGTGCGTGCCAAGTTTGCCAAAGCTTGGGGCGTGCCCGAGGAAAAGCTCCCGCTCGAGGAGGGCTACAAGCTCACCGATCTGGGCCACCTGGTCGACGAGGGCAAGGTGCACTGCTTCTACAACTACGGCGAGGACCCGGTGCAGACCGAGCCCGATTCGGCCGGTATGCGCAAGACGCTCTCCGAGCTGGATCTGTTCATTTGCCAGGACATCTTTATGACGCAGACGACCATGCTCGCCGACGTCATCCTGCCCGCTACCTCTTGGGGCGAGCACGAGGGTGTCTTTACCTGTCTCTTATACACATCTCCGAGCCCACGAGACTAGGCATGATCTCG
>URVF01000196.1 GCA_900551185.1 uncultured Collinsella sp.
GATCTACACGCGTAAGATCGTCGGCAGCGTCAGATGTGTATAAGAGACAGGGGCCGGCATGCGCATGGCACGCGTCACGGCGCCGGTGTACAGCAGCACATCGGCGTGACGGGGCGAGGGCACGACCTTGATGCCAAAACGCTCGACATCGAAGACGGGCGTGATGGAACCGAAGATCTCGATCTCGCAGCCGTTGCAGCCGCCGCAGTCAACACGGTAGACGTACACCGAGCGCTTGATCTTCTTAAGAAGGGTCGCCTTGGCCTTCTCGATGCTCTCGTCGAGCTCGATCTTGGTCGGGCGGTACTGAAGCCGCTCGGGCAAAAGCGTGGGTTCGGCCATGGTTACTCCTCCTTCGTTTCAAAATCCATGATGATGCCCTCGACCGGCGCCGGACCGGCGGGAATCTCGGGCGCATCGGGGTTGAGCTCGCGGTCGATATACTCCGGGTTCACGCCGTGGCCGCCCAGATACTCCATGCCGGGGCCCTGGGGCTCGCCGGACGCAAGCGTCTCGTTGGCAGCCATGCCGCGCGCGTTGCCGGTCTTTACGGCCGAGGCGGCGCGCAGGGCGTCGAGCTCGCGCTTGCACTCCTGGCACATACCGACGGTACGGGCGGCCTGGATGGCCTCCATGCCGCCGGCCTTTTGCAGCAGGCGCTTAGCGTAGTCGATCTCCTTGTGCGGGGCAAACGGCTTGCCGCAACGCGAGCAGTGCTCGAGCGTGTAGACGCTCTTGCTAGTGAGGTCGTCCTTGCTCATGACGGCCAGCTCAAACTCCTCGGTGAGCTTGATGGCCTCCATGGGGCAGGCTTCCTCGCAGCGGCCGCAGAAGATGCAGCGACCATAGTCGATCGACCAGGTGATGGTATCGGCCGCAAGGTCGGTGTCCATGCGAATGGCATCGGCCGGGCACGCCACGCCGCAGGCACCGCAGGCGATGCAGAGCTCGGCATTGTGCTCGGGCTTGCCGCGCATGTCCTTGTTGGTGGGGAACGGCGCAAACGGGTACTTGACCGTCGCGTCGCCGGCCTTGGCGTTAACCTTCCAAAGCTTCAGCATATTAGAGCGCCTCCTCATCGAGCGGGGCGGCCATGGTGCCCTCGCCCGCAAGCGGCGACTTGTCGCGCCAGACGTTCTCGAACTGCTCCTTGTCGAGCACGTGATCGCGCTTGGCGGCGACATCGGTCACCGTCACGCGGTCGGTGCAGGAATAGCACGGGTCGAGCGAGCCAACGATCAGCGCCGCGTCGCCCACGGTGTTGCCGCGGAACATATAGCGCAGGACCGGCCAGTTGCTGTACGTAGCGGCCTTGGCGCGCCAGCGATAGCACTTCTGGTTGTTGCCGAGCATCGCCCAGTGCACATCCTCGCCGCGCGGCGCCTCGGTGGCACCGATGGCGTACTTGTGCGGGGTGTACTCCCAATCCGTGGTGAGGATGGGGCCCGACGGGCAGTTCTCGAGCATGGTCTCGATCATGTCGATCGAATCGTAGACCTCCTGGATGCGAACGGCGGTACGGCCGAAGGCATCGCAGGTGTCGGCCGTAGCGGCGTGCATCTTTTGAACGTCCGGATCGGCGTAGCCGTCGAAGGGATGGTCAAAGCGCACGTCGCGGGCATAGCCAGAGCCACGCATGAGCGGGCCGACCGGCGAAAAGTCGCGAGCGATCTTACGGTCGAGAATGCCGATGCCGCTCGTGCGCTCAATAAAGTTGGGCGTGGAGAGCAAAACGTCGACGAGCTCCTGGACCTCGGAGCGCAGCTGATGGATGGTCGTGAGCGTGGAGAGCTTCTGCTCGGCCAGGATGTCGCGACGCACGCCACCGATCA
This sequence comes from uncultured Collinsella sp., assembly GCA_900551185.1. GTDB lineage: Bacteria > Actinomycetota > Coriobacteriia > Coriobacteriales > Coriobacteriaceae > Collinsella. Next base: position 1,833 of record URVF01000196.1, read on the forward strand.
CATTGAGGCCATAGGTCTTACGGTGGCCGGAGAGTTTCTCGGCCAGGTCCATGGACTTCTCGCGAACGCGGAAGAACTGCTGGAAGCCGGAATCGAAGCCGGTGTAGTGCGATGCGAGGCCAATGTTGAGCAGGTGCGAGTGCAGGCGCTCGACCTCGAGCATGATGGCGCGGATGTACTGCGCGCGCGGCGGGACGTGAATGCCCTGGGCGCGCTCGACAGCCTCGGCGTAGGCCACCGAGTGGGCGCAGCCGCAAATGCCGCAGATACGGTCGGCAAGGAACGTCACGGCATCATAGTTCGGGCGCGTCTCGGCGACCTTCTCCATACCGCGATGCACGTAGAACAGGCGGTAATCGGCATCGACGATCGTCTCGCCCTCCACGAACAGGCGGAAGTGGCCGGGCTCGTCGGAGGTGATGTGCAACGGTCCCATGGGGACGAGCGTGGTCTCCTTGCCCTTGGTATCGGCCAAGAACTCGTAGTTTTCCATGTCACTCGCGGGAGCGGGACGGAAGCGGTAGTCCATGGAGTCCTTGCGCAGCGGGTACAGGCCGCTGGGCCAATCGTCGGGCAGCACCAGGCGACGACGGTCGGGCAGACCCTCGGGGATCAGGCCGAACATGTCGCGAAGCTCGCGCTCGCCCCACACGCAGGCGGGGACGAACGGCGTCACGGACGGGAACGTCATCTTGGCGGGGTCGACCTCGGTGCGCACGGTAACCCAGCCGGGGTCCTCCCCCTCCATGGAGATGACGTAGTACACGGCGTAACGGCCGCACAGGGAGCGCTCGTCGTTGCCGACAATCACGGGAATCCAGCCGTAGCGCTCGTAGTACAGGTAGTGGACGGCCTCGGGCAGACGGTCCAGCTTGACGGTGATCGTCAGCTGGTCCTCGCACTGCCACTCAACCTTCTCGATAGCGCCCGGCACTGCGGCGCGCAGGGCCTCGACGTGGCTTTCGCAACGACGGGCATACACCTTGTTCTCAGTTTCAATCATTCGTTACTCCACCTCGCTCTGAGCGGTCTCGGTACCGAACACAGCGCGGTACATCGGCGTCGCGTGAAGTTCCTCGGTGCTCTGCTCGAGCACGATGCCGGTCGCGGTCTCCACACCGTGCACGAGGGGCAGCGGGGTGGCGATGCCAAACCACAAGATCATGACAGCCAGGATGATTTCGGGGATAAGCATGAGCACCGGGGCCTCATGCTTATCCATGCCCTGGGGCGCATGACCGAATACCGACTTGAGTGCGATGCGGGTGAGCGCGGATATGGCCACGGTAAGACCGAGGGCGACCACGACGACCAGCCACATGGGACCGGCGGTAACACCGGCGACAAAAGCTGTCTCTTATACACATCTGACGCTGCCGACGATCTTACGCGTGTAGA
>URVF01000197.1 GCA_900551185.1 uncultured Collinsella sp.
CAGTCCTGCTCGCACGAAGGCCACATTAAGTGGCCTTCGGCTCGTGCGGAACTTGCAGCGAGCAAAGCCTAGCCGCCCGACCCTAGGGTTAACTTGGATGATTCTAGCAAATACGACAAGCGAGATGCCTGCGACTTGCATGCATCTCGCTTTATCTAAATAACGTGGTTGATACTCAACCTTTATGTTCAGCTCTTATCCTATCGATAAGACACAGACTGCTGCGAATCCTTGACCACAACATCGTGGGCGCCGCCTTCGACGATGGAGGTGGAGCTTACCAGGGTCAGGCGTGCCTTTTCCTGGAGCTCGGGGATCGAGAGGGCACCACAGTTGCACATCGTGGACTTGACCTTGTAGAGCGTACCGCCCACACCGTCCTTGAGGGAACCGGCGTAGGGAACGTAGGAGTCGACGCCCTCGACGAAGCTGAGCTTCGCGGCGCCACCCAGATCGTAGCGCTGCCAGTTGCGGGCACGAGCAGAACCCTCACCCCAGTACTCCTTCATGTACTGACCGTTCACGTTGACGCGCTCGGTCGGGCTCTCGTCAAAGCGGGCGAAGTAGCGGCCCAGCATCATAAAGTCGGCACCCATGGCAAGGGCGAGCGTCATGTGGTAGTCGTAGACGATGCCACCGTCGGAGCACACGGGCACGTAGACACCGGTCTCCTCGTAGTACTCGTCACGGGCGCGGCAGACGTCGATCAACGCGGTGGCCTGGCCACGACCAATACCCTTGGTCTCGCGGGTAATGCAGATGGAACCGCCGCCGATACCGACCTTGATGAAGTCGGCACCGCAGTCGGCCAAGAAGCGGAAGCCCTCGGCGTCGACGACGTTACCGGCACCGACCTTGACGTCCTCGCCATAGTTAGCGCGGATCCACTCGATGGTGCGCTTCTGCCACTCGCTGAAGCCCTCGGAAGAGTCGATGCACAGGACATCGGCACCGGCCTCGATGAGCAGCGGCACGCGCTCGGCATAGTCGCGGGTGTTGATACCGGCGCCGACCATGTAGCGCTTGTCGTTATCGAGCAGCTCGTTGGGGTTAGTCTTGTGGCTGTCGTAGTCCTTGCGGAAGACGATGCCCATGAGGTGATCGTTGTCGTCGACGATCGGCAGGGCGTTAAGCTTGTTGTCCCAGATGACGTCGTTGGCAACCTTGAGGCTGATGTTCTTGTCGCCCACGATGAGCTGCTCGCGCGGGGTCATGAACTCGGAGACCTTCGTCTGGTGGTCATCGCGACTGGGGCGATAGTCACGGCTGGTGACGATGCCCAGGAGCTTACCCTTGGGAGTGCCGTCGTCGGTAACCGGCATGGTGGAGTGACCGGTCTTCTCCTTGAGCTCGATGACCTGCTCCATGGTCATGTCGGGGGTCAGCGTGGAATCGGACTGAACGAAGCCAGCCTTGTGATCCTTGACGGCCTTGACCATAGCGGCCTCGGACTCGGCGCTCTGGGAACCGTAAATGAAGGACAGGCCACCCTCGGTAGCGAGCGCGACACCCATGTCGACGCCCGAGACGGACTGCATGATGGCGGAAACCATGGGGATGTTCAGGGTGATTGCCGGCTTCTCACCGCGCTTAAAGCGGGTTAGCGGCGTCTTAAGAGAGACGTTGTTGGGGATGCACTGCGAGGACGAGTAACCAGGGACCAGCAGATACTCCGAAAACGTGTGGGACTCACCGGGAAAGAACGTAGCCATGTTTCTCCTTTTTCCATGCGACCGGTCGGCTGCAGGCCTCGTAGGACCCAGCCCAACCTTGGGCGCCCAATACTGGGGAAGTATCTTAACGCACTTTGACTGCTACAATGCATGATTTAAGAAGAGCACACGAGGGTTTGACGCATGCTTTGCGTTTGCCCAGCAAACACTTTAGCGGGGAGACGTGGAGCACATGGAGTACAAGACGACGGCAAAGTTGGTCATTCAAGCGTGCGACAAGGATTTGCCGGGCGTCTTCGGCCACGGCTGCGTCTTGCTGCTGCAGGGGATTGCCCGCGAACACTCGCTCAACCGGGCCGCCAAAAGCATGGGCATGGCGTATTCCAAGGCCTGGCGCATTGTAAACGAGGCAGAAGGTCAGCTGGGCTGCAAGCTCATCGAGCGCGACGGCGCCCGCGGATCCACCCTCACCCCCGCCGGTGAGCGAGCCATAGCGGTCTACGAGGAGCTGCAGGCCGACATCAACAACGTCATCGCCACAAAAGCGAACGACCTCATCGCCAGCATCAAAGAGTAGCTCATTTGGGACGGGGCTTTATAACCACACAGCCCCTTCTCATAAGTTGCGGTGAAATAGGGGCTGTTTATGCGGTTAAAGCCGTAAATCAATCCCTATTTCACCGCAACTTATGAAGTCGAGGATGATTTAGCTAGTTGCGGAGGGCATTATCTAGGGTGACGGCCACGATCAAGGGGTCGTCGGTGCCGGCGAAGAGGCGGATGGTGCTCCCCTGCTTGCCGCGTGGGGCCGAAAGGCGCGTCGCTGCGCCGCCGGCGGGCGATGTGCGGAACTCCCCCGACAAAGCATCGAACAGCTCCCCTGCGCTAAGCTCGATAAGATCAAATTCAACTGCCGGACCAAAGCCGTGCTCGAGGATTCCTGTTGCAACCGCATGGTCGGGATGCGAGCTCAGACCGGGATAGCGCACGCTGCGCACCATCTCGTTGGCGGCCAGATACTCGGCTAGCGCACGGGCGCGATCGAAATGCGCCTGCATGCGGGCGTTAAGCGAGGAAAGCCCGCGCTCCAGCACAGCGGCCTCGTCGGCAGTCAAATCAAGCTTGGCCAAGCCACGGCCCTCAAGCAGGGCATGCGCGCACTCGGCAGCGGCATCCACACGATGGCGCTTGAGCTGCGAGCGCGCCACCGAAACGGCGACGAACTTGCGCGGAGCCTCGCCAGCACACACGCGGTCGAGCGCCTCAAGCGACAGCGCAGCGCCCAGCCGCAGTGTATCGCAGCCAAAAGCTGACGCCACCGTGTTATCCACAACAAACAGCGCGTGGGCCCCACGAGCAGCGCGGCCCAGAGCGCGCAGATCGGGCACACGCAGACCAAACCCGCCGATGGAGTTGACGAACCACCACAGGTGCTGTCTCTTATACACATCTGACGCTGCCGACGATCTTACGCGTGTAGAT
>URVF01000198.1 GCA_900551185.1 uncultured Collinsella sp.
CGTCACCTTGTCTCAAATGCGACCCGCTCGCTGTCCGTCCTCTACCTGCGGCGTTGCCTTGCTCCGGATGCGGTATGCTCAACCTGCAGCGCCTTAGATGTAGTCATTGGGGACGTTCTTAAATGACTAGGTTGGGCACATTGCTTTGAGATGTTATTCAATCAGTTGTGATGGCATTTGAGCTGTCTACCTGCTCAAAGTAATTAATAGCATTCATCTGCTATTGAAAATATTGCTCAAAAAATCGTCCAAGAAGTCGCAGTGCATTTTTTGATGAGTCGCGCGTCAAGTGATTTGGCATGTTCTTGGTTAGATATTGGTCAGTTTTTGGGCAACCTTGCCAAAAGCTTGACGAATGCAAATCTGGACGTCGGCGAATGAACACTTTGAGCGAGCCCGGTGCAAAATTCTGGGCTGATTCTCGATAATCGCCTTCAATCGCCCCTTGCCAAGCGCTAGCCTCGCTTACAATCTGCTCCGACATTCGCGCGCCGTCCGGCGCTTAAGAGGGGAGGGCCCCATGGCAAACGAGATCTGGACCATCAAGCGTTGTCTCGAGTGGACCAAGGAGTACCTGGCCGAGCGCGGCGAGGAGCACCCCCGTCTTTCTGCCGAGTGGCTGCTGTGCGCAGCTACGGGTCTGGCGCGTATCGACTTATATATGCGCATGGACGAGACGCTCGACGCAGCGCAGCTCGAGACCATGCACGCGGCGGTCGTCCGTCGCGCGAAGGGCGAGCCGCTGCAGTACATCACCGGTAGCACGCAGTTTCGCATGATCGACGTCGCGTGCGCCCCCGGTGTGCTCATCCCGCGCCCCGAGACCGAGATGCTCGTCGAAGAAGTTCTGAACTATCTGGATGCCGAGGTGCTGAGCCCCGAGGCCGCTGCCCGCCAGCGCGTGGAGCTGCCTTGGAACGATGAGGTCGAGCAGGCCCGCAAAGCCGAGGCGGCGCTGGCTGACGAACGCGCGGCCGCCGAGCGCCGTGCCGCCAACCTGACGGCCGCCGATGAGGCTGCGCTGGGTAGCGACGTGCTCGGTAGCCGCGCCTATGCCGAGGAACTGGCCGACCGCGAGGCCGAGGAAGCCGCCGCGCAGGCAGCAGAAGCCGAAGCGGCAGAAGCAGAGGCCATGGAAACCCCCGAGCCCGAGCTCGACGAATACGGCATCGCCATTGAGGACAACGACCAACAGGCGACTCCCGCGCAAGATGCCGCCGAGGCTAACGTATCTGCCCCAGCCGAGCCCCGCACTGCCCGCGTTCTCGAGGTCGGCTGCGGCACGGGCTGCATTTCGCTCTCCCTTGCCTGGGAGCGCCGCGGGCACGTTACCTGCACTGCTACCGATATCGAGCCGCGCGCCATCGACCTTGCTACCAAAAACCGCGATGCGCTTGGCCTCACGTCCGACGAGGTCGCCTTCAGCCTCACCAACCTGGTGAGTTCCATTCCCCGCGAAGAGTGGGGCACCTTTGACGTACTCGTCTCCAACCCGCCCTACATCCCCACCGATGTCATGCGCTCGCTGCCGCATGAGGTCAAGGACTTTGAGCCCGATCTGGCGCTCGAGGGCGGTGCCGACGGTCTCGATATCTTCCGCCGCCTGCTCAACGCGGCGCCCTACATGCTGCGTGCCGGCGGCCTGTTTGCCTGCGAGCTCTACGAGGGCGCGCTCGACGCCGCGGCCGAGCTCTGTCGTCAAGCAGGCCTTTCGGACGTGCGTATCGTCCACGACCTCACCAATCGTCCCCGCATCGTTCGAGCCATCGTCACCGAGCCCAAACAGCGTATTTAAGCTGAATAAATAGACATTTGCGCAAGTTTGTCCTTGCAATATACCGTAAAACTTCTACTATAGAAGGAGAAAGGTATGTCAAATCAGCTGCATCGGTACCGTATCGTGCTTGATTACATTGAACCTTGGCTTGATGAGCAGGATGAAGCTACGCTGAAGCAGATTTATGCAGACCTTTTGGTGCTCGAGAAGGAAGGTCCCAGCCTTGGTCGTCCGCTGGTTGACCGCGTAAAGGGCTCGAAGCTTCATCATTTAAAGGAGCTGAGAGTGACGTCGTGTGGTGGGCAGGTGATTCGCATCCTCTTCGCCTTTGACCCCAAGCGCCAGGCGGTATTGCTATTGGCGGGTGATAAGTCGCGAGCGGGATCGTCAAGGGCAAAATGGAACGGTTGGTATGCGATCAACATTCCAAGGGCCGAGCAAATATACCGTCGCCACGTAAGGAGGCTCGATCGAGATGGAACTGCATGAGTATATGGAATCTCGCGGGATAACACGCGACTCCATTACCGCCGAGCAGGAGAGGACTCGCGATCGTATCGAAGCCTATAAGCTTGCTCAGATTCGCAGGTTAAAAGATCTAACACAGGCGTCGGTCGCCCAGTCGATGGGCGTTTCTCAAAAACGTGTATCCGAGCTCGAGCGTGGGGAGTTGGGTTCGATGAGGCTCGACACGCTGAGCAGGTACGCAGAGAGCCTCGGCGGAAAACTGGTTGCAAGCATCGAGTTTCCCGATCGTACCGTTACGCTTGCGCGCTAAAAATCTTCAATTAACCCCCTCACTTTCACCGACTACTAGAGCCGCTCACCAAACCAACATGCGCTCTGGGCAAATAGGTTGAATGTTTCGTGCGAGAATGCCCCTCAGTAAACAAACTTGCACCAGAGCGTAAGGGGCTGGCATACACATGCAGACGGTCTATCGGGTATACAAGGGAACGCGCGAGCCGCATCGGCTTGCCGTCGAGCGCGCGGCCGAGGTGCTCGGCCGCGGCGGCCTGGTCTTGATCCCGACCGAGACCGTCTACGGTGTCGCCGTGGCAGTCAACGCCTTCTCCGATGCCGTCCCCCAAGATACAAGCGAATCCTTGTTGTGGCCGCGCGATCCGCATGCCACCGTTAACGGCGCCGCGGTCCCTGCGCTTGGTACTGGCTACCGCCGCATCTTTACCCTCAAGCAGCGCAAGCTCACCCAAACGGTCGCCTGGCTGGTCGATGGCGTCGAGGCGCTCGACCGCTATGGCGTGGATATCCCGGAAGATGCCCGCGTACTTGCGCGACGATGCTGGCCGGGAGCCCTGACTATCGTGGTCAAGGCAGCCCCCTGCGTGCCGACCTTTATGCGCGCCGCCGACGAC
>URVF01000199.1 GCA_900551185.1 uncultured Collinsella sp.
GTCGTTACTACGATGATCCGGCGGCGGCAGATGCCAAGAACATGGCCGCATTCGAGAAATATCTGATTGACTAAAACAACCATCGGCCACGCAACCAACGTCATTGATTGCGGGCCAAATAAGAAAGGAACTGGATATGAACGCACACGATCTGATCAAAGAGGCAATTGCCGAGAAGGGCAAGTTCGACAGCGTCTACTGGATTGCTTGCGGTGGCTCCATGATCGATTTGATCCCGGCTCATGAGCTTCTGCAGCGCGAGGCAACCACCTTCACTTCGTATATCTATACGGCTCGCGAGTTCGATATCATGCGTCCGCGTCGTCTGGGCGAGAAGTCCCTGGTCATCGCTTGTAGCCACAGTGGCAACACCCCTGAGGTCGTCGAGGGCTGCGAGATTGCCCTTGCTGCCGGCGCTACGGTGATCGCCCAGACCGACAACGCTGGATCCAAGATTGACTCCGGCAAGTGGACCACGTGGGTCTACCCGTGGGGCGAGGGCGTGCCGCAGGCCGAGGTCCCCGCTGGCATTTCGCTGTCGCTTGCGGCCGAGCTGCTCGATCAGCAGGAGGGCTACGCCGATCTTGCCGATATGTATGCCGGTATCGCCGAGATGGATAAGATTCTTCCCCCGGCACGCGAGAAGGTAAATGCCGAGCTGGGCGATCGCTTTGCCAAGCTTTGCCAGGAGCACGAGTTCTTCTACATTCTGGGCAGCGGTCCCAACTTTAGCCAGACCTACGGTTTCGCTATCTGCTCTCTTATGGAGATGCAGTGGCAGCACTGTAGCTACATCCACTCTGCCGAGTACTTCCACGGCCCCTTCGAGGCTACTCAGGATGGCGTTTTTTACTTCCTGCAGATGGGCTCCAGCGAGTGCCGTGCTATGGATGAGCGCGCCCTGGCGTTCCTTAAGACGCATACCGATACGCTGATGGTGCTCGATGCCAAGGAGTACGGTATGGAAGCCGTGCCGGCGAGCGTCCGTGCCTATCTGGACCCGGTGCTGTTCTACGCCATGAACTGCGAGCTGCGTGCTGCACGCGGCAAGGTGTTTGATCACGATCCCGATTTCCGTCGCTATATGGGTGTTGTCGAGTACTAGAAGGGGCAAAGGCCATGGCATTTAACGTTAACGCGCTCGGATTTGGCGACAACGTCGTCGATCGCTACGAGCATATCCACACCATGTATCCCGGCGGCAATGCGGTGAACTTCGCCGTTTATGCCAAGAAATGCGGTGCCGCACGCTCCGCATACATGGGCATTTTTGGCAATGACGCCGCTGCCGAGCATGTCATTGCAAGCCTCGAGGATGAGGGTATCGAGCTTGACAAGTGCGAGCAGATGATTGGCGAGAACGGAGCGGCTCGCGTGACCGTCGTTGACGGTGACCGTGTCTTCCTCGGCTCCAACGAGGGCGGTATCCGTGGCGATGCGCGCTATGTCCTCGATCGCTTTGACCTTTCGTACATGAAGCAGTTCGATGTGGTTCATTCGGGCAACTATTGCTTTACCGAGCGCGAGCTGCCCAAGCTGAAGGCTGCGGGCGTCACGGTCTCTTTTGACTTTTCGGACGACTCCACCGACGAGTACTACGAGCAGATTGCGCCCTACGTCGATTTCGCTTTCTTTAGTGCGGCGGATGCCGCGAGTGAGGACGAGATTCGCGAGCGTCTGGCATGGGTGAAGGGCCTGGGTCCGCGTTTTGTGTCGGCTACGGCGGGCGCCGAGGGCTGCATTGCTTACGACGGCGAGCGTTATTACCGCCAGCTGGCTAAACCGGTAACGGACATGAAGGACACCATGGGGGCGGGCGACTCGTTCCTCACCTCGTTTTTGATGTGCTATCTCGATTCCGCCAAGCGTGGTGAGGATGGCGCCGAGGCCATCGAGCGCGCGCTCGACTTTGCTGCCGGGTTTGCCTCGACCGTGTGCGGCATGGAAGGTTCTTGGGGCCACGGAGCACCAATCGTCGAATAGCCGAGCTGTCCCGGGGAGCTGTATTGGTGCCTTCCCGTGACTCGGTGGTCAAAAAAAGCCAAATATGAGTACTGTGACTAATTTAGTCGCAGCAAAATCGACCCCTTCAGACGTGATTTGAGCGTTTGGAGGGGTCTAAGATTGCGAAAATGCGATCGCGTCGGAAATGTTGGTGTAAGCGCGCCGACGGCTGACCGCCAAACGCAAGCGGCCCCTGTCCTAGAATCTGGAATTGCTACATAACACAGGTTCTGGGAAAGGACAGGGACCGCTATGGAGATATTAGCAGACGCGATGCCGGATAAGGCCGCCATCCCGAGGTCGACCGACGGGATGGTCGACATCCAGTCGCTGCTCAGGCTGCTCGCCGAGCAGGTGGTCAACGCCATCATGGACGAGGAGGCCGACCAGCTCTGCAGCGATGGGGCCAACAGCAGGAACGGCTACCGCAACCGCACGCTCGAGACGTGCGTGGGCACGCTCAACCTGAGAATCCCCAAGCTCAGGACGGGCAGCTTCTTCCCCGAGGACGTCCTCGAGCGCTACCAGCGCGTCGACCGCGCGCTCGTCGCGGCGGTGGCCGAGATGTACGCCACCGGCACCAGCACCAGGAAGGTGCAGAGGATAGCCGAGAAGATGGGCATCGAGAGGCTCGGCAGGGACCGAGTGAGCGCGATCGCCGCGACCCTCGACGCCGAGATAGCCGACCTCGCGGAGGGGCCGCTCGATGCGCGCGCGATACCCTACATCTGGCTCGACGCGACCTACGTCAAGTGCCGCCGCGGGGGCCGCGTGGCTTCGACCGCGGTGGTCACGGCGATAGGCTGCGACGAGTCCGGCTGGAGGCGGGTGCTGGGGGTATCCGTGGTGGACACGGAGTCCTACGAATCGTGGCTCGGTTTCCTGCGGAAGCTGCGCGACCGCGGCGCGACCGGCACCGAGCTCGTCGTATCCGATGCCCACGGGGGCCTGGTCAGGGCCATAGGCGAGGTCTTCCAGGGGGCGGCCTGGCAGCGATGCGCCGTGCACCTGATGCGCGACTGCATGCGCGAGGCCGGCTCCTGGCAGCTGAGGCGCCGCGTGGGGCGCATCGTCTCCTCGGTCTTCCGCGCCAGGGACGCCGCCACCGCCGTGGCCATGTACCTGTCTCTTATACACATC
>URVF01000200.1 GCA_900551185.1 uncultured Collinsella sp.
TCTACACGCGTAAGATCGTCGGCAGCGTCAGATGTGTATAAGAGACAGCCCTTCAGATGTTCGGCAACACGGCGCGGCAGCTCGACCGTAACTGAGCGATCGATTGCCTTACCGTCATCACTTCCAAACTGGGAAACCTTGAGCGTCGAGTCCTCGACAGATGCGATGTTTTGCGTCGCAGCCTTGGAGGCATCCATACCCTTGGCAACGCGCCCCCGCTCGATAACGCGAGCCTTGTTGCCATCAACAACCTTGACGTCCACCGAAGCCGCGGCGATATCGAAATCGAGGTAGCGAAATTGATCGGCATCAAAGGTCGCACTCGAAAGCTGCTGAGGCTGAGCGGAATATTTACCGCCATCGTTCATAAAATCGTCGTCGTCAACCACATCGTCCATACCGGACAAGCCGGATACAACATCGTCGAGATCCCACGGGCCATCAAAATGAATCAAAGTCCGCGAAACGCCAAAAACAAGCCCGATAATCAGTACAAACGCTCCGATGCCGACGCCCAGGCGCAGCTTGGATTCATGCGAAAGCTTCATCATTCGTCACCTTCTTTGGCACATGGCTCAGCGGTGGCCGCGGTAGCCACGTCAGCATCAGGTTCCGCAGAAGTATCCTTCCCCTGGGCCCTGACCGCCACCGGTGCCGGACCAACCTGAATATCCCCACGCGCCCAATCACCATCGAGTGCACGCGCCACCCAGTGATAGATGGGAATCGTGAAGAAGATCAGCGCAGCAAAGGGGCAGGCACCAAACAGGAACATCAGTAAAAAGAACAGCAGCCAGCACACGGCCCAATACGGGAACGACTGGAACGGGCCCTTCACCGGAGTCGGGCCAACTGCGCCGCCACTCGTCGCCTGCGCCGTAGCGGCATTGGCGGCCTGCGCACTCCAGCTTGCCGCCTGCGCCGCCTTGGCTGCCGCGTCACTTGCCTGCGTTGCCGCCTCGGTGGCGCGCGCCGCCGCCTCATGGGTGCGGGCGCGCTCTGCCGCCTCGGCCTCGCGCTGACGAGCGCGGTCCTCGTTCTCAAACTCGATATCGTCCTCAATCTCATCGCTCGGATTGAGCAGCTCGTCCAGACTCACACCATAGAGCTTGGCGAGCGAGATCAGGTTCTCGGTATCGGGCGAGCTCTCCGCACGCTCCCATTTACTGACCGCCTGGCGCGACAGCCCCAGCTTTCGCGCCAGCCCTTCTTGGCTAAAGCCCTTGCTGCGGCGAAGGTCGGCGAGCCGCTGCGCAGTTTCTACATTCATGGTTCCTCCTATGTGATGCCAGCCGTGCCGCCGGACCGTTTTTGTTCTTAAGGCGCCTTGCACAGTTAAAAATCTATCCGCCACCGCCAAAAGCATGCCACCTATTCTAGTGAGATTTTTGACAACCGGCGGTTGCGGGTGCATATGAGCTGCGGAAATGTGTCCAAACAAAGCAATGACCCGTAGCTTGGTTGTCCCCGTTGCTGCGTTAACGGTAGTATGGTCGTACTGTTTATTCCGCACCGCCAACGGAGGGAGTTCCGCGCCGTGAACCGCGATTTCGCCTCATCGCTCATCCAGCTCAATAACACGTTCTATCGCGAGCACTCCGCCTCCTTTTCCGATACGCGCCAAGCCCCGTGGCCCGGCTGGGTGCGCACCATGGACATCGCGCTCGAACAGCTCGACGTCGCCACGATCGAGCATCCCGTCCGCGTCTTCGATCTTGCCTGCGGCAATATGCGATTCGAGAACTTTGCCGCCGGCGGCGCACTTGCCGCCAAGGGCGTCGATGGCGCAAACCCCTCGGCAGATGCCAGCTGCCCGTTTGAGTTCTATGGTGTTGACTCGTGTCAGGATTTGGCTATCGATGCGCACGGTCACGCCCTGCGCATTCCCAACCTGCACTTCCAGGAACTCGACGTGCTTGACGCCCTTATGAAGCTCAACCCCGCCGAGACGCCCGACGTGCTTTTCGACGCCCCGCTCGCCGATATCTCGGTCTGCTTTGGCTTTATGCACCACGTGCCGTCGTGCGAGTACCGCGTACGCGTGCTCGACGCCCTGGTGCGGCAAACGCGCCCGGGCGGCATCATCGCCATCAGCTTTTGGGAGTTTATGAACGACGAGCGCATGGCGCGCAAGGCCGTTCGAGCCGAAGCCCGCGCCGAGCTCACCCCGCCGTTTGAGGGTTACGATTCCGCGCAGTTTGAAGCCGGCGACCACCTCATTGGCTGGCAAAACGACCGCCACGCCTACCGCTATTGCCATCACTTTGACGATCAGCAGATCACCGACCTGGTGCGCGGCGTCCGTACGTTCTACAAAAGCGGCGAGGTCCCCGTGCGCGAGCTTGAGCGTTTCCATGCCGACGGTCGCAGCGGCGAGCTCAACCGTTATGTGATCCTCAAGCGCCTGTAGGCATCGACGACTCGCCGCCGAGCCGTGCCGCGTCTTTCGAGCAAACTATGCCCACCCTTTTCAACCCATTGACGGAACGCGCAGCTATGCGTTCCATATTTATGACCAAGGAGCCTCATGGGAGCCGTCCACGTTCGCACGCCTAAGAACTTTGTGCTCGAGGAGCGCCTGGAGCGCTACGCCGATGCGATTGAGACGAACCCCGAGGCCTATGCCGGAGATTGGCGTGAAGTCTGTGCGCCAGTTGGCAGCAAGCCATTCGAACACCTTCACCTGGATCTTGGCTGCGGCAAGGGAACGTACCTTGTAGAGCGCGCGGCCCACGAGCCAAACACGCTCTTTATCGGCATGGACCAAGAGCCCATCTGCATCGCCTATGCCGCACAGAAAATCTGCGAGCATGAACTGACCAACGCACTCGTTCTGCCTCGAGGCGCCGCATCGCTGCCGCAGCTATTTGCCACAGGCGAGCTCGATGCCATCACCATCAACTTTCCCACGCCGCAGCCCAAGGCCAAGTACGCCAAAAAGCGCCTCGTCCATGTCGACCATCTGATGCTCTATCGCCCGCTCTTTGCAGCCGGCGCCACCGTAACGCTGCGAACCGACAGCAAACCGTTGCGCGATTACGCCCTGGGACAGTTTGCCGCAGCCGGCTACGATACGCTTTGGGTAAGTGACGACTGTCTCTTATACACATCTCCGAGCCCACGAGACTAGGCATGATCTCGTA
>URVF01000201.1 GCA_900551185.1 uncultured Collinsella sp.
GGCAGCGTCAGATGTGTATAAGAGACAGGTGGCGCTTGAGCTCACGGCGCATGGTTTGCGAATTGAGCCAAGCTGCCTGCCAGCCACGGATGGGGTAGCGCGCTTCATCTAGCTCAAACTGCGTATAGCCGCAGGCGTTGATAATCGTCGTCCCGCACGCGTGTTGCCGCTCGCGCTGAAAATCGGGACCGTAGCTCTGATGCACATGCCCGTGCACCATGTAGTCGGCCCCCCAGGACTCAAGCGCCGTGTTAAAGCATTCGAATCCTCGATGCGGCAGATCATCCAGATCGCCCACGCCGGCGGCGGGCGCGTGAGTGAGCAAGATGTCGCAGCCGCCGACCATCCTCACTTTGCGGGAGAGCTTGCGCATGCGATTGGTCATCTCGCGCTCGGTGTACATGTTGGTGCCATCTCGGTAGCGCATGGAGCCGCCAAGCCCCGCAATGCGGACGCCGCGATACACGTACACGGTGTCTTCGACGCAGATACAGCCGCCCGGTGCATGACGTGCATAGCGGTCATCGTGATTACCGCGCACGTAGATGAGCGGTTTGTTGATGACCGTGACCAAAAACTCAAGATAGTCCGGGTCCAGGTCGCCAGCGGACAAAATCAGGTCGACTCCCTCAAAGCGTTCCTTGCGAAAGCACTCCCAAAGGCATCGTTCTTCGGTATCGGCTATGGCAAGGATTTTCATAGGGCGCGAACTTTCGGCTCATCGTTGGGCTGCGGAATGGCGCCTACCACGTTGTCGGCCAGCCAGTCCATCTCGACGATTTGCGTGCTCGGCAGCGGGGGAAAGCCCTCGATCTGCACCACGCCGTCTTGGCTATGGAGCTCGCCGCCAAATGGATTGATGGAACCCTCGACGATGCCATTGCGCAGTAGCTGAACGAGCTTGCGCGTCTGATAGGGCAGACCCGGAGCGTAGCGAATGTCGATGACGCCCGAGCTCATACCATACCAGTAGTTGACGGCGCGAACCTGGCTGGCGTCACTGGTCTCATCCCAGGTGCCATGCAGCAGGCTTCGCACGATAAGCTCGTAGTATCGGCCCCAGTTCCATACCGGCATGGCGATGCCGGCAACTTTGCCATCGACCAGGCGGTGGAGTCCGTAGGCCGTGGGGTCCTCCAACGACTTTGACATGTCAGCGCCGGTCATAACACTCACGCCTTCGCGGCACATGGCCTCGGCAAGACCGCCGGCGGGCACATCGCCCCAGGTGAGGATTACCTGCGCGCGGGGGTCGAGCAGCGAGGCGCCAATCGCAAAGGCGTTGATCTCGCTAAGTGCGCCCGACGCAAAGACCGACGCGTGGTAGCCAATGCGATGGTTGTCCGCCATGCTGGCGGCAAGGGCGCCCAGGAGGAATTTAGCCTCGTACATCTTTCCAAAATACGAACGGACGCTTTGGTGGGGAAGGCCGATAGAGCAGTTGAGGAACCGAACCTGGGGATACTCAACGGCAGCCCTGAGCGTGTATTCCATCAGGCGGTGCGAGGTCGAGAAGATGACGTTAGCACCATGTTTGACAGCCGTTTCCACGGCGGCGTAGAACACGTCCGGATCGTGGCAGTCCTCGAATGCCTCGGTGCGCACGATGCCGCCAAAGTGCTCGTCGAGATACTGACGCCCTTGGTCGTGCAAGCTGTCCCAGCTCGACGATGCACAGGGGAATTCATGGATAAAGGCGATGCGCAGAGGGTTGGCCGCCGAATAAACGGTCTTGCCCATAAAGAAGTTGAACACGCCGGAGGTGGACTTGGCGGGCGCCTCTTCCTCATCGACGCTCGGTGCCTCGACAAGATCGACCTTGTCCTCGTCATTTTTGCCGGCAATGACCAACTCGCGCCACATCTTGCACAGGCGGTTTACGACGATATCCGTCGGCGTATCCAGCAGACGGTCCTGGTTGTACACATTGAGGTAGACGAGCATGGCGTCGGCGGGCGTAATGTCCAGGTGGTCGCCGCCCGCGCGAAGGTAGGCACGCTTAAAGAGTAGGAAGGTGTGGCGCAGGTAGTCGACCTTTTTCTGTGGCCACTTTTCGATAAGGTTCTGACCGAGCATCTTGGCGAGCGTCTCGTGGCTTCCCTCACGCGAGAACTCGATCTCGTATAGGGGACAGACGCGCCAAAACGCGCAGAATTCACCGTACAGGCGGCTTTCGACGGAGTTCCATTTGCCGGGGTAGAGACGGGTGACCTTGGCCGAAACCGTCGGGGCGTCCAGGAATTTGAGGACGCTGACGCGCTTGTTGCCTTCCTGGACGTAGAACCGATGCATGAACTCGGTGACGATGATGGGGTCGCGATAGCCCTCGGTCACCTGGATGTCGTAGAGGTTGGACCACTTGCGGGCGAACTCGGTGCTAAACGGAAGCAGGGGCATAAAGTTACACGAAAAGGCAGACTGACGGCCTTTGGTGACCGTGCCGACGACCATTTCGAGCGGAATGTCCCTCAGACCGACGCTCTCTCGCTGGCCTAAGGGGAGCTGGGAAACGAGGCCGTCGAGGTCCGTAAGGTACGGGTGCTCGCTTTGGCTGATGGCGCGACGGCGTCCCTGCTCGCCGCGCTTGCGTGCTTGACGATAGGCCTCTTCCATGGTGTCTACTCCCTTAGTCGTTTAAACAACGATATAACCATGGTACCACGATGCAAAACCACCACAAAGGTGCCTGTCCCCTTTGTGGTGGTTTTAGGCGATGATGGGGGCGATGGCGCGGATGCAGGCGTCGGCTGCCGTAAAGGTGGTGCTGTCGTCACTGACGATAAAGATGATCTTGCCCTTGATGCCAAAGTCGCCGATCTCGCTAAAGAGAACATACGGCTCCTTGTCAAAGCCCGAGATGGGAAGCACGGCGGCCTTGGTAGCGTCGGTGAGCTCGTCTGCCAGCGCGTCCAGTGAGGCCCACTTGGACGTGTCCTTTACGGCAACGGGCACGGCCACGCGCCCAAAGGGCATCAAGTGCACGAGCGTGTTCTTGGAGATGTTGGAGTTGGGGACGATGATGGTCTGCCCACAGGCGTCCTCGATGGTCGTATGGCGCCAGGTGATGTCTTGGACCACGCCTGACACGCCGCCGACCTCGATATTATCGCCGGGCTTGATGATGCCCATAA
>URVF01000202.1 GCA_900551185.1 uncultured Collinsella sp.
ATCTACACGCGTAAGATCGTCGGCAGCGTCAGATGTGTATAAGAGACAGGCCTCCGCCGCCAGAGAAGCCGCCGCCTCCGCCGCCGCCCGAGCTGTCGGAGCTCGACGCCAGCTCACGGATGCTCTCGTGATACACGTCATCGAACGAATCGAGCGGAGACTCGATACCGTAATGATGGTAGTACCACCAGTAGCAGGGATAATTGTCATAGAAGCCGTCGGCCTCGCGCACCTCGGGCGGCACGGCCTCGGCAAGCTGACGCAGCACTTCCTTGGAAACACCCAGCGCCACGCCCATCACCAGCAGCTTGTTCCACAGCACCAGATCGCCGGGGGCGGCTTCCTTTAGACGAGTGAAGTCCTCGAGCCAATGCTTAAGTGCCTTGCAGCGAGCCGCCACCTCGGCGCCCTCCGGCGTAAAGCGGCGGAACGTAAGGCCCACGCCGATACCCACCAGCACAATCGGCACCGAGATAAACGCGGCGGTAATGTTCGCCTGTGCGCCATCGGTAAAGAAGATGGATCCCACGGGAACAAAGGCAATCAGGATACCAAGAACCAGGCAAAACACCATTGCAACAATGCCGTCCGAGGCAACGTACTCGCTATCGGCCAGCTTGCCCTTAACGGTGTTCTGATAGTCCTCGAGCTTATCACCCACGGGTGTAGCGTGCTGCTTGACGTAGTGCTGCAGCTCGTCGAACGTGCGCGAACGATCGCCGTTCTCGTCAGGCTTAGCACCGGCAAAGAAGACCTTGAGCACCATGCGGTCAATGCCCTTGGCCGACTTCCAGCCCGCATCACTCACCGTCACGCGATACGTCTGCTCTTCTTTTTCACGCCCCAACAGGCCCTTCTTGGCCTTGGTCACGGTCGCCTGCTCCAGCTTGATCACACGGTCGTCGGTGAGCTTCATAAGCGTGGCGATATATGCCTGATCGGGCACCTCGTTCCAGCTCATGAGGGCCGAAAGCACGGCGGGATGGTCGGCCGAGGGCACATCGCGGAAATATTCGTCCTGGAAAAGCGGCTTGGGCTTGCGCTTGCGCAGCTTGAGCATAACGATTGTGCCGGTAAAGGCCACCGCCGCAACAACACTTAGCACGGCAAGTGCATTGGCAATCATGCGAGCGTGAGCGCGGCGGGCGTTAGCTTCGTCGGCCCATTCCTTCTCTTCGCTCAGGATCGTTGACATGCGCTCTTCGCCCGAGGCGGTAAGCTGCGGCACCCAGTCGCTAGGGAAGGCGATGCGTGCCTCGGCGAATTCGCCCTGATGCACACAGGGAATGGTATAGGTGACCATGGGTTCGTCCGCATCGAGCGATACATCGCCCGTCAGCGGGCCGTGGCCCCATGCGCGGAAGTTATCGCCCTTGACGGCCGCCGTCCCGGCAGCGGCATTTACGAAGCGCACTTCCATCTCGACATCGTCGGAATCCGCAGACCAGCCGTCGCCCACAAATTTCCAATAGAGCTCGGCGGTATCGGCCCAGTTCATAACCGCACCGGTCATGGTGTAGCTCACGTAATAGATCGCGCTGTCGCCGCTCTCGTGGGGGCTGAAAACCTTAATCCTTACGCCGTCACCGGTCTGCTCGACCGTATAGACGCCAGAGTCGCCCTTATTCGCGCTATCGACTTTGTTAAACGCGGTGTCCTCTTCCTCGACACTCAGCACATCGACGCCCGCCGTGCCGCCCTGCTGGTTAGTACCCGTATTGATCTCCCAAAACACGCCGTTGATGTCGTCGTCGAAATCAAACTGGCGTCCCTCGACAACGGTTAGCGAGCCGTCGGCCTCGACCGTGGCACCGATATAGGTTTGGGTCATGGAATAACCGTCGGCGTGTGCGGCGGCGGGCAGTAGCAGCAATGCAAGCGCGACGAGCGCGCAAATGGAAGCAAATCGCGCAAACGGGCAGCGCTGCCGACAGGTCTTGGCAACGGGGGCGTTCATAGGCACATCCTTTGTCTGTGATACCAGTAGCGTCATTGTCCCACGTTTGCGGGTTCATGTGACGAACATCTAGGTCAGCGGAGTATCAAGCGGGACGAAAGTCACGCCCGCGGCCGCCACCTGGAGACGTTCCTTATTTGCCGGCAATCTGGGACACTCCTTGGCATAGCCCGCTCCGGCAATAGATACCACTTCATAGCTCCGTCACAGGTGTAGCGGCTTTGTGTGGGCGCGGCATGCGCTGACTGAGCCGCCAGCCGAGGGGCATAAAGTAGTTGAGCGAAAACGGTTTGCCCCTTTGCCGTTCGCTCGAGGATCATGTCCCCCTTTTCCGCGGAAACCCCGGCAGTTGCGAAGAGCTGCCGGGGTTTCTGTCGTTTGTGAGGCTAAGTCGGTACGCAGCGATCGAGACCTTGAGCCGCAAACCCACCGTGCGCAATGCGCACCGCCGCCAACTTGTGAGCGCAGCAACGCCTTCCCTGCCAAGCCCCGCGCTATACTCGTCCGCATGGATATCAACGCACGCAACATAGCAACACACGCCGCGGACGCACCAGCAACGGCAGCGCCCACCCCCGTCGTGGGCCGCTTTGCCCCGTCGCCCTCGGGCCGCATGCACTTGGGCAACGTGTTCAGCTGCCTGTGCGCATGGCTTTCGGCCCGCAGCCAGGGCGGCAGCATCGTGTTGCGTATCGAGGACCTGGACGATCGCTGCAAGCGCCCGGAACTTGCCACTCAATTGATTGACGACCTGGCCTGGCTGGGACTGGAGTGGGACGAAGGCCCCTACTACCAGCACGATCGCCTGGATCTGTACGAGGACGCCCTGCGTCAGCTGCAAGACGCCGGCCTCACCTATCCCTGTTTTTGCACGCGTGCCGAACTCCACGCCGCGAGCGCGCCGCACGCGAGCGACGGCACGCCCATCTACCGCGGCGCCTGCCGAGACCTTTCTGCCGAGGAGGTTGCCCGCCGCAGCACTCTGCGCGCTCCGGCCACGCGCCTGCGCGTACCCGCCGTCGACGACCTCGCAAACGATGTGATCGAATTCGTGGACCGCACGTATGGAGCCCAATGCGAAGCACTCGCCACCGAATGCGGCGACTTTTTGGTGCGCCGCAGCGACGGCGTTTTTGCCTACCAGCTAGCCGTGGTGGTC
>URVF01000203.1 GCA_900551185.1 uncultured Collinsella sp.
TCTACACGCGTAAGATCGTCGGCAGCGTCAGATGTGTATAAGAGACAGCCTCAAATGCGGGGCGCTTCTACAAACTGCTTCTACAAACGACTATTTCGTCTTGCCGGTAATGAGCGTCTTAAGACCCAGGCCGATCAGACCCAGGCCCATGCGCACGCGGCCGGGGCGATGGCGCTCGATGGCCTTGGTCTTGCCGGCGGGCTTATCGCGACGGGCGCTCGTCTCGGGTGCGGGCGTGGTGACCTGCGGCTCGGGCTGAGGTACAGGTGCGGGCTCGGGCTCAATGACGGTAGCCTGGACCTTCTGAACCTCGGTTGTGGCCGGCTGCGGTTCGGGCTCCGGCTGGGATGCGAGTGCGGGTTCTGCCTTGGCGGCGGCCTCGGCGTTGCGATAGGCACGCTCCAGCAGGGCTTCCTGCGAGTTGAAGGGTTTCTCACCCTCTGCACGCTCCACGGGGACCCAGGTGCCGTCGCTCGTGAGGCTGCGGGCCTTCACGTTGTCGCGCAGCTGCATGCCCATGTACTCGTGCACTAGGGCGCGGCAGGTGGGGTCGAGCACGGGGAAGGCAATCTCCACGCGGTGCTCGGTGTTGCGTGTCATCATGTCTGCCGAGCTCAGGTAAATCATGTCCGAGTCCACGCCAAAAGCGTAAACACGGGCGTGCTCCAAAAAGCGTCCGACGATGGAGCGGACATGCACGTTCTCGGTCTTGCCCGGAACACCGGGCTTGAGGCACGAGATGCCGCGGATGATCATGTCTACGCGCACGCCGGCACACGATGCCTCGGCGATCTTGTCGATAACCTCGCGGTCGGTCAGCGAGTTGAGCTTAAAGAACACGCGGGCGGGCTCGCCGGCAAGGGCGCGCTGGATCTCGCGGTCAAGCCCGCGCATGATGAGCGGTTTCAGTCCGACGGGCGCCACACCCAGGAAGCGGTAGTCGCCGCGCAGGTTGCCCAGCGACAGATTGCGGAAGAACAGGTTGGCGTCCTCGCCGATGCCGGGATGGGCGGTCATGAGCATAAAGTCGCTGTAGAGCTTGGCCGTCTTCTCGTTAAAGTTGCCGGTGCCCAAAAGCGTGAGGCGCGTTAGCGCCATGCCCTCGCGATAGGTGAGCTGGCAGATCTTTGAGTGGCATTTAAAGCCCTCGGAACCATAGATGACGGTGCAGCCGGCCTCTTCCAGGCGCTCGGCCCACTCGATGTTGTTCTGCTCGTCAAAGCGGGCACGAAGTTCCATGAGCACCGTGACCTCTTTGCCGTTCTCGGCAGCATCGATCAGCGACTCGCACAGGCGGCTCTGCTTGGCCACGCGGTAGAGCGTGATGCGCAGCGAGATGCACTCGGGGTCGTAGGCGGCCTCGTGCACCAGATCCAGGAAGGGGTTCATGGCCTCGTAGGGATAAAAGAGCAGCTTGTCGTGCTGCAGCACCTGCTCGCGGATGGAGCGGGTCATGTCGATGGTGGGATTGGGCTGCGGCCTAAACGGCGTAAAGAGCAGCTCGTTGCGCAGGTGCTCGGGAATCTTGCCCTCAATGCCAAAGACGTAGCCCAGGTCGAGCGGGATATCGCAGGTAAAGACAGAGCGGCGCGAAAGCTCGAGCGCCTTGCGGATGGTCTTGAGCGTTGCCTTCTCGAGCGACCCCGAGACCGCGAGCACTACCGGCTGCAGACGCAGGCGCTTCTTGAGGATGCGCTTCATGTGCTGGCGGTAGTCCTCTTCCTCTTCGACGCCCTCGCCGTCCGGATCGATGTCGGCGTTGCGGGTGACGCGGATCAGCGCACGATCCAGCGGCTTATAGGAGCCAAAGCAGCTGTCCAGGCAGGCGAGGATGACGTCCTCGAGCAAGATGTAGGAGTAGGTGCCGGTAGGCGAGGGGATCTCGACCACGCGGTTCATCGAGGCGGGAATCTCGATAAGGCCCAGCAGGCTCTCCTCGTCGGTGGCGCCGTCCAGACCACAGGCCAGATAGAGCGCGCCATTGCGCAGGTTGGGGAAGGGGTGGCGAGGATCGATGACCAGCGGCGAGATGACTGGCGACACGTAGGCCTGGAAGTAGCGGGTTACAAAGGTGCGCTCCTCGGGCGTAAGCGAATCGATGCGGGCGCGGTGAACGCCCAAGGTGTCGAGCTTGCCCTCGATGCTCTTAAAGATGGACTCCCAACGGGTAAGGAGCCCGGGCATTTCGGCCATGACAGCATCGACCTGTTCGGAGGCGGTCATATTGCTCTTGTTGTCGACAGGTTGTTTTTTGAGCTCCGCCAGATCGGACAGGCCGCCCACGCGCACCATAAGGAACTCGTCGAGGTTGGACTCGAAAATCGACACGAACTTTAGACGCTCGAACAGCGGAACGGTCTCATCGAAGGCTTCGTCAAGCACGCGGTTGTCAAAGCGCAGCCAGCTAAGCTCTCGGTTTTGCGTGTACGAGAAGTCGCGCGGCGGTTTGCGCAGCTTTGCGGCAGCTTGCTTCTTTTCGATTTTGCTCGGCATATGCATCTGTCCGTTCAGTCCCCGTAGGGGACGGTAGCCTAACTCTAATTCACTATTGTCTCAATTTAGTCGACCGCTGGCACGGACGTATCGCGTGAACGGTATCTTTACCTACTTCTTACGCTGACAAGTCATAGGACTGACGCCCTGCTCGTCTGCAAGCGGTCTATATCCTCACTCAACTGGTACGTAAGTGTGAATAAGAATGATAGATAGCTGAATATCATTGAATGCAGGCGGAAATGTGAACAAACATCATTTATATACATAAAACCGATTTAGCTATGCAATTCTGAATCAAAAGTTTAGAGACGCAATCGCAAATGGTTTTTAGGAAAAAAGAGCGTTTACCTTAGAAAAGCTACTTTAGAACGCCGAAGTACATCATGGGGGAATCATATGCGATATACCGTTCATCGCACTTTGCTGACCGTTCGGGGGCGAGGTGGAATTGCGGGTGGAATTTGGATATAACTAGAGCTGTCAGCAAGCAGCGTCCCATACGGAGGGGCGCTGATACATTCGGCCAGTAAGGCCCGAAAGAAAGGTAGGAGGCCATGACGAAAGGTCTGCACGTGCCTTCCGAGA
>URVF01000204.1 GCA_900551185.1 uncultured Collinsella sp.
AGATCTACACGCGTAAGATCGTCGGCAGCGTCAGATGTGTATAAGAGACAGTGTCGACATCGTGCTGGGGAGCGACGGCCTCGAGCGCGTCGATGATCGCCTGCTCGGTCTTGGTCTTGACCATTGCGGCACCTCCATCCATACAAAAAAGAAGCGGGGCCGAAACCCCACTTCTTTCAATTACAACTTCATTTGCAAGCAAACTATACCAATAGCTGCGGAAACGTGCAAGCACAGTATGAACCTGCAGGTCAGCGTGCGCACAGCTTCTCCACAAGAATAGGACAATTGACCGCAGACATCAGGGCAGGTACATGAAAAACGAGGGACGACCCAACCGGACCGTCCCTCGTTTATTGCATGTCAGCTTTGCGCGCAGCGCTTACTTGACCACCAAGTTGACCAGCTTGCCAGGCACGCAGATGGCCTTGACGACCGTCTTGCCCTCAAGCCACTTGGCGACGGCGGCCTCGGCGGCAGCCTGCATATCCTCATTGGAGGCATCGCGGGCAACGTCGATGCGGCCACGGACCTTACCGAGCACCTGAACGACGATCTGCACCGTGTCCTCGATGGACTCGGCCAGGTCGAACTCGGGCCAGGCGGCGGTGTAGGCGTTGCCCTCGCAGCCGAGGGCCTCATGCCACAGCTCGTCGGCCCAGAACGGGCAGATGGGGGCAAGGACGCTCACGATGTCCTTGGCCACGCCGTAGCACAGGGCCTTGTCGCGGGCAGCGCCCTCGGTGGCGTTGAGGTAGGCGCTCGCCGCGTTGACGAGCTCCATGACGGCCGAGATCGCGGTGTTGAACTGGCCGCGATCGAAGTCCTCGGTGCACTTGGCAATGGTGCGGTGACGCTCGCGGTAGAGCTTCATCGCGGTCTCGTCGAGCACGGACTTGTCGAAGGCCACGTTGGCGTCACCCGACTGGACGAGCTGCCACACGATACGCCAGGCGCGCTTGATAAAGCGGTTGGCGCCCTCGACGGCCTTGGGATCCCAGTCGAAGTCCTTCTCGGGCGGGGCGATAAACAGGATCGCCAGACGCATGGTGTCGGCGCCGTAGGGCTCGATAACCGAGCTCGGGGGCACCACATTGCCCTTGGACTTGGACATGGTGTCGCCGTTCTCGTCCTTGACCATGCCCTGGCACAGCAGGTTGGTGAAGGGCTCATCCACGCTCAGCAGTCCCAGGTCGCGCAGCGCCTTGGTAAAGAAGCGGCTGTAGAGCAGGTGCAAAATGGCGTGCTCGATGCCGCCGATGTAGTTATCGACGGGCATCCAACGGTCGGCAGCCTCGCGGGAGAAGGGCAGCTCGGTGTTGTGCGGGTCGGTATAGCGCAGGTAATACCAGCTGGAGCAGGTGAAGGTGTCCATGGTATCGGTCTCACGCTTGGCCGGGCGACCGCAGACCGGGCAGGTCGTCTCGTAGAATTCCTTGCACTCGGCGAGGGTCTCGCCGGCACCCAGGTCCAGGTTCTCGGGCAGCGTCACCGGCAGCTGGTCCTCGGGCACGGGCACGATGCCGCAGTGCTCGCAGTGGATGGCCGGGATGGGGTTGCCCCAGTAGCGCTGACGGCTGATGAGCCAGTCGCGCAGACGGAACTCGACCTTGCGGCGACCGCAGCCCATGGCCTCGAGGTCGGCCACGATCGCAGCCTCACCCTCGGAGTGCTTGCCGCCGCGCATGCCGGTGTACTTGCCGGACTGGACCAGCGTGCCCTCGGCAGCGTGGGCGCAATCCCAGTCGACGGTCTCGGCATGGAAGGTATCGATGGTCTCGCCGCTGGCCTCGACGGCAGCGCGGTCGTCATCGTCCAGGATGATCGGCACAATAGGCAGGTCATACTTGCGGGCGAACTCAAAGTCGCGCTGGTCGCCGCAGGGAACGGCCATGACGGCGCCGGTGCCGTAGTCGGCCACGACGTAGTCGGCAACCCACACGGGGACCTTCTCGCCGTTGACGGGGTTTACCACGTAGCGGCCGGTAAAGGCACCGTGCTTCTCGAGGGTGCCCTGGGCACGCTCGACGGCAGAGATATGCTTGGAGTCCTCGACGATCTTGGTGACGGCCTCTTCGTACTCCGTGCCCTCAACGAGCTCGTGCAGACGGGCGTACTCGGGAGCCAGGACAAAGAAGGAGACGCCAAAGAGGGTGTCGGCGCGCGTGGTGAAGACGGTGATCTTACCCTCGTCGCCCTCGATGGGCTCGGCGTCCTGGTCGCACAGGGTAAAGTCGACCTCGGCGCCCTCGGAGCGGCCGATCCAGTTGGCCTGCATCTGCTTGACGCGCTCGGGCCAGCCGGGAAGCTTCTCCAGGTCGTCGAGCAGCTCCTGGGAGTACTCGG
This sequence comes from uncultured Collinsella sp., assembly GCA_900551185.1. Classification (GTDB taxonomy): domain Bacteria; phylum Actinomycetota; class Coriobacteriia; order Coriobacteriales; family Coriobacteriaceae; genus Collinsella. The sequence continues at coordinate 2,347 of URVF01000204.1, forward strand.
TAATCTTGTAGTACCACTGCTCAAGGTCGCGCTTCTCGGGCTCGGTGCCGCAGCGCCAGCACTTGCCCTCGGTAACCTGCTCGTTGGCAAGAACGGTCTTGCATTTGGGGCACCAGTTGACCGGGTTCTTCTTGCGGTATACCAGGCCCTTTTCCCACATCTTCTCAAAAATCCACTGACCCCAGCGGTAGTAGTCGGGGCTGCAGGTCTTGACCATGCGATCCAGATCGTAGGAGAAGCCCATGCGCTTCATCGTGGCGAGCGCCTGGTCCATGTTCTTATACGTCCAGGCGGCAGCCTGCGTATTGTGCTTAATAGCGGCGTTCTCGGCAGGCAGGCCAAAGGCGTCAAAGCCGATGGGGTGCAACACGTCGTAGCCGCGCATGCGGGCCTGACGGGCCATGGCATCGCCGATGGTATAGTTGCGCGCGTGGCCCATGTGCAGGTCGCCCGACGGATACGGGAACATCTCGAGCACGTACTTCTTGGGCTTGCTGTCGTCGGTGTCGACGGCAAAGAGGTTGGAATCCTCCCAGGTCTTCATCCACTTGGACTCAATGGCCTGCGCGTCGTAGGCAGGGATCTCGTCCTTATGATCTGTGCAATCGCACATATCAGCTCCTTTTAACTTGATTGGGGCCGGTCGGCTAGGCTTTACTCGCTGCTGCGGACAGTCCTGCTCCTGTCTCTTATACACATCTCCGAGCCCACGAGACTAGGCATGAGCTCGTATG
>URVF01000205.1 GCA_900551185.1 uncultured Collinsella sp.
AGGCTACGGACCCGTCGTCGAGGCGCTGCTCGGCGGCTATTACGTCGTGGACGATCTTTCTGCCGCGCTGTCGGCGCCGGTCGTTGACGGCGTGACTTACGTGACCTCCGATGGCGCCCGCGTCGCCTGCGGCGGCCTGGTGCGTGTGGGCCTCGATGCCGGCGAGGCGTCGGGTGCTCTGGAGCGTAAGCGTCGCATTCGCGAGCTGGAGGGGCTTGAGCCCGATTTGGCCGCTGTGTTTGAGCATGTGTCGGATCAGGTCATCGAGGCCAATGCGGCCGTTGAGGAAGCGCGTGCCGCTGAGGGCGATGCCGCCGGTGAGATTGCCCGTCTTGAGGGCGAGCGCCGCTCGCTGCTCTCCGAGATCGGCCGCTTGGAGCAAAGCGCCAACAATGCCGAGGTCGAGCGCGTGCGCATCTCCAAGCGCCGCGAGCAGGCCGCCGAAGCCGTTCGCGCTGCGCGCCCGCGCGTTGACGAGCTCACCCGTTCGCGTGACGAGGCCCGCGCGCAGGCAAGCGATCTGGGCTTGCAGATTGCCGAGGCCAACGACGAACTCGACCGCGTTCGCCGTGACGATTCCGAAGCTGCCGGCAAGCTCGCCGACGCCAAGGTTCGCCTAGCCCAGACGAGTGAACGCCTGCGTTCGCTGAAGGGCCGCGTGCCCGACCTGGAGCATCGTCTTGAGGGCATCGACCGTCGTATCCGCGGAACACGCCAGGCCTCGCGCTCGCTCGAGCTGCTGCGCCTGCGCGTCGATCCCATGCACGAACGCTATTCTGCCCTGTTGGAACGCGCGTCGGATTGGGCAGCGCGCCTGCGTGACCAGGCCTCTCTGGAGGAGGCGGACTCCGCTTCGCTCAAGAAGACCATCGAGGATGCCAAGGCCGAGGTCTCCCGTGCCAAGGAGCGGGTTGATGCCGCCACGGCGACGCAAAACGAGTTCAAGGTCGCGCGTGGCAAGCTCGAGGTGCAGGTCGAGGCTGCCATCAAGGCCATTACCGCCGATGGCACGACGGTGCTCGAGGAAGCGCTCATGCTTCCGGCGCCCACGGACCGCGATGCCGCCGAGCGCGAACTCAACCAGCTTGTGCGCCAGATCAACAACCTTGGTCCCGTTAACCAAGTTGCCATGGAGGAGTACGAGCAGCTCAAGCGCCGCGCCGACTACATCGAGGAGCAGCTGGCCGATCTGGAGAGCGCACGCAAGGCGCTCACCAAGATCACGGTGGCCATTGATCGCAAGATGCGCAAGGCGTTCCTGGTGACGTTTGAGAAGGTCGACGCGAACTTCCGCGAGATCTTCGCTATGCTCTTCCCGGGCGGCCAGGCTCATCTGGAGATGACCGATCCCGAGCATCCTGCCGAGACGGGTATCGAGGTCGTGGCGCAGCCGCGCGGCAAGCGCATCACCAAGATGATGCTCATGTCGGGCGGCGAGAAGAGCCTGACGGCGCTCGCCCTCCTCTTTGCTGTGTACCGCACGCGCACGGTGCCGTTCTATGTGCTGGACGAGGTCGAGGCGGCACTCGATGACGCCAACCTGTCCAAGCTCATCGGCGCGCTCGATGTGTTGCGTTCCGATTCGCAGCTCTTGGTCATTTCGCATCAGCGCCGTACTATGGAGGACGCTGACGTCCTCTATGGCGTCTCGATGCAAGCCGACGGCGTCAGTCGCGTCGTCTCGCAAAAACTCGATCGCGAAACCGGAAAGGTCGTGAATGCATAATGGGATTCTTCGATGCTCTCTCGCGCGGACTTGAGCGCAGTCGCGAGGCCCTCAACGAGGTCTTTTACTTTGGCGGCGAGGTCGACGAGGATTTTTGGGAGGACCTTGAGGACACCCTCGTCATGGGTGACATGGGCGCCGAGGTCGCCATAAAGGTCTCCGATGACCTGCGTGATGCCGCGGCTAAGAAGAACCTCAAGACCGCCCCGCAACTCCGTCGCGCCCTGGCCGAGCAGCTTGAGCAGCACTTTGTGCCCATCGAGCGCGATCCGTTCTCCGATACGCCGAGCTGCGTGCTGTTTGTGGGCATTAACGGTGCCGGCAAGACCACGACGGTCGGTAAGATCGCGAGCGCCATGGCCGCCCGCGGCAAGAACGTCGTGATCGGTTCGGCCGATACCTTCCGCGCTGCAGCTATCGAGCAGCTCGATGTGTGGGGCCAGCGAGCTGGCGTCCCCGTCATCAAGCGCGACCGCGGCTCCGACCCGGCAAGTGTTTGCTACGACGTGCTCGACGAGGCCGACAAGCGCGGCAGCGACCTGGTGCTCATCGATACCGCCGGTCGTCTGCACACGAGCCCCGAGCTCATGCGCGAGCTTGCCAAGGTGGTCAATGTGACCCGTAAGCGCGCCGCCAATATGGCTGCCGGCCCCATGCCCGTCTATGTCGTGCTCGTGATCGATGCCGCAACGGGCCAAAACGGCCTCAACCAGGCGCTCGAGTTTAACGAGGCGCTTGGCCTGGACGGTATTATCATGACAAAGCTCGACGGCACGGCAAAGGGCGGTATCGCCATGGCCGTGGCCGAGAAGCTCAAGCTTCCCATCCTGCGCATCGGCGTGGGCGAGCAGGTCGATGACCTGCAGGAGTTCAATGCCAAAGATTTCTGCCGCGCCCTCGTGGGCGAGTCCAATTAAGGAGTGACTAGTGTTTGATTCTCTGAGCGATCGCCTCAACGACACATTTGACCGCCTGCGCGGCAAGGGTAAGCTGACCGAGGCCGATATCACCTCTGCCATGCGCGACATTCGCATGGCGTTGCTCGAGGCCGACGTCAACTTCAAGGTCGTCAAGGAGTTTGTCGCTAAGACCAAGGAGCGCTGCATGACCGCCGAGGTCATGGAGTCACTGTCGCCGGCGCAAAACGTCGTCAAGATCGTGCTCGACGAGCTCACCGAGATGCTCGGCTCCACCGAGAGCAAGCTCGTCTTTAGCAACCGCATTCCCAATGTCATCATGCTCGTGGGCCTGCAGGGCTCCGGTAAGACCACGGCGGCCGTAAAGCTGGCCTACCAGCTCAAGAAGCAGGGCCGCTCCTGTCTCTTATACACATCTCCGAGCC
>URVF01000206.1 GCA_900551185.1 uncultured Collinsella sp.
GATCTACACGCGTAAGATCGTCGGCAGCGTCAGATGTGTATAAGAGACAGCGTTACCTGTCCACGGCACTGTTCCAGGACTAGAGCTTCTCGTTCTTAGAACGAGTCCAAGGCACGCCGGCCTTCCCTCTCTTCTGGCAGCCTGGGCTCATCCCAACAGGGCGTCCCACATGACACCCGAACTTGCTACAATGTCTGCGGCGCGGAACCAGCCTCCCGCGCCGCTTTTCTTTTTTGGCCACATGCCACCAAGGAGAACCTCCCCATGCACAACAAGCGCGTACTCGTCGCCATGAGCGGCGGCGTCGATTCCAGCGTGACTGCCTATCTGCTCAAGCGCCAGGGCTACGAATGCGTCGGTGCCACCATGCGCCTCACCTGTCCCGCGCCCGATCCCGTCACGGGCATGAGTAAGGTCGACCGCGACATCGCTGATGCAAAGGCCGTCGCCGAGCGCCTGGGGATACCCCACCATGTGCTCGACCTGCAGCAGACCTTCGACCGCAACGTTATCGAGCGCTTCGTGACTGCCTACCAGGAAGGGTTGACGCCCAATCCGTGCATCATCTGCAACCGCCATATTAAGTTTGGCGCGCTGCTCGATGCGGCACTCGATATGGGCTGCGACTACATCGCCACAGGTCACTACGCCAAAACGAGCCAGGCGTCCGACGGCACCTGGCAGCTGCATCGCGGCGAGGACCCCAAGAAGGACCAGAGCTACTTTTTGTATTCGCTCACGCAGGAGCGGCTGTCGCGCACAATCTTTCCGCTGGCCGGGCTGGACAAAGAGCGCGACGTGCGCCGCATTGCCGCCGAACAGGGCTTTGCCAACGCCAAAAAGGCCGAGAGCGAGGATATCTGCTTTATTCCAGACGGCGACTACGCGGGCTATATCGAGCGCCGCTGCGGACATGCCGCCGAGCCGGGCGATATTGTATGGCGCGACGGCAGCGTGGTCGGGCGCCACAACGGCGCACTGCGCTATACCATCGGCCAGCGCAAGGGTTTGGGCGTAGCGATGGCGCATCCCGTATACGTGACAGGCGTCGACGCCGTCAACAACACCGTGCATCTGGGCGAGGCCGAGGACCTAACGGCCACAGCACTCACGGCCGACGACTGGATCTGGAGCGCCCCTGCCGACCACATGGAGGCAGAGCTCGATGCCAGCGGCATTCGCGTGGGCGCCAAGTACCGTTACCGTCAGAAAGACCAAGCGGCGACCCTTACGCGCGACGAAGACGGGCAAATGCTGCTGACTTTTGACGAGCCGCAGCGAGCCATCGCCCCCGGCCAAGCCGTTGTAGTCTATCGCGGCGACATCGTCCTCGGCGGCGGTACCGTGACCGGCGCCATCAAGTAGTCCCATCCCCTTCATAAGTTGCGGTGAAATAGGGACTGTTTAAGCGTTTAAAACCGCCAAACAGTCCCTATTTCACCGCAACTTAGAGAGGACGGCCTCGGTCGGTACTGCCGTATCAGCCGAGGCCGCTGCATCGCTAACGCTGTACGTAGGCACGAACCAGCTCGTAGGTATTGCGCACGCCGTCAATGTGGCTGCGCTCGTAGTTGTGGCTCGCGTACACGCCGGGACCGATCAGGCCGTGACGAATGTCGTAGCCGGCGGAAAGCGTGGCCTCAACGTCCGAGCCGTAATGCGGGTACACATCGATGGCGTAATCGAGCTCAAGCTCGCGGGCGATGTTGGACAGCGTGGTCACCAGATCGTAGTTGTATGGGCCACCCGAATCCTTGGCGCAGATCGAAACCATGCGCTCGGTGCAGCCTAGGTCGTCGCCCACGCAGCCCATGTCCACGCTGATCATCTCGCGCGTGTCGGCCGGCACGAAGGCGCCGCCGTGGCCGACCTCCTCGTACACGGTGAAGAGCAGCGACACCTTGCGCGAAAGCGACACCTCGCCGTCAGCAACGGCGCGGGCCAGACCCAGCAGAATCGACGCCGACAGCTTGTCATCCAGGAAGCGGCTCTTAATGTAGCCGCTCTCCGTCACCGTGGTACGCGGATCCATAGCGATGATGTCGCCGGTCTGAATGCCCAGCTCGAGCACATCGTCCTTGCTGTCAACGTTCTCGTCGAGCAGGATTTCCATGTTCTTCTCGATGGTCTTGACCGGCTCATCGGCCACATGCGCCGAAGGCTCGGTATTGAGGACCACGCCCGTGTAGACATTACCGTCACGCGTGTAGACGGTGCAGTTCTCGCCATCGGCCGTGGACCACTGGGGCCCGCCGAGGGTCGTGGGGCGCAGGCGACCATTGTCCTTAATGGAACGCACCATGGCGCCTAGGGTATCGACATGGCTCGCCAGTACGAGCGGCTCACCCTCGCCACCAAGCTCAACGAGCACGTTACCCTTATTGGAACGCTCAGGCCCAAACCCCATATCGCGCAGGGTCTCCATCAGATAATCAGTCGCCGCACGGGTATAGCCCGTCGGCGAAGCAATCGAGGTAAGCGCCTTCAGCTGGTCAGTAATATAGGAGAGCGTAGAATCCATCTTGGACACCAAAGTCACCCTTTCATATCGAATTAAACCCACAGCAACAATACCACCGCGAACCATCTTTTTACTTAGCGAGATAACCCATTGAGCTCCTCAGAACTGCGCCCGCCACGATAACGAGCCGGCGGGCCCCTGCCCGTTAGCCCACAATCTTCCCGCAGGACGGAGGAAGCCCCCGCCGCACGAAGTGCGCAGCGGGGGCTTCCGACATGTCCGAGGACGATTGTGGGGCTAACGGGCAGAGGCCCGCCGAACCAAGTTAGGCAGCCGGGCAGATCTTCTTGAAGAGCTCGATGACGTCGTCGAGCGTCGCCTCGCGCGGGTTGCCCGGGAAGCAGGCGTCAGCCATGGCGTCCTTGGCCAGAACCTCGATCTCGTCGGCCTTCATGGCCTCGCAGACGTGCGGAATGTTCACGTCGGCGGAAAGCTGCTTGACGGCGGCGATAGCAGCATCGGCAGCCTCGTCGGTGCTCATGCCCGTGGTGTCAACACCCATGGCGACGGCAACCTTGGCCAGACGCTCGGCGCAA
>URVF01000207.1 GCA_900551185.1 uncultured Collinsella sp.
GGTCATGCCGCCGAAGTTGAAAGGCAGATTGCCGCTCTGGCGGGCTTGCAGCGTCGAGCAGTTACGGCGTTTGGTAAAACGCCGTAACGAACTACCGCGTAACCCCCTAGTTCAGCATTGCATCCATCATCTCGGAGTTGACGGAGTCGTCGGCAGACCACTCGCCGTCGTCGTTGCAGGTGTACTTGAAGATAACCGTGGTCTTCCTGGGCTCGGTGGCCTTGGTCACATCGACCATAACCTGACCGGCCATCTTGTACAGCTCGTCATCGGAAGGAACCGTATCAAGCGCGGCAACCTTCTCCTGATACTGGGTGGAGAAGTCCTCGACGATCTTGTTCATGGACTTGCAGGTGATGGAGACCTCGGCGGTCGCGACGCCCTTGTCCTCGTCGACCGTCACGTCGCCGATCTTGTAGTCAAAGCCCTCGAGATAGGTCTTGGCATACTCCTTGGGATCGATACCCAGCTGCTCGAACTCATCGCCCGAAGCCTCCTCCAGACCAGAGAGGAAGTCGTCGCCACCGTTCTTGACCTCGTCAAACTGCGTCGTAAGATCCTCGGTGATGAGCTCCTCAACCGAAGGACCTCCACAGCCGGAAAGCACGACCACGCATGCAACCAAGACGGCCATGAGGGGCGCAAGCAGCAGCTTCTTTTTCATGTTGTTCCTCCCAATCAGCGGCACCGCGCTTCCCGGACGCGGCACACGTTGTAATAAGTAAGCCCATACTATCCACTTATGAACACCCTCGGCAACGCGAAGGCGCGGTCGGTTCGTTTTAGCGTCCGAACGGTTTGCAAGCCCGCCCAACGTGCAATAAAACGCTTCCCCACGATGTAATAAAAAAGGTGGCCGGAAAACCCGACCACCCTTGCACATCCTTTGGATGCCACAGTTTACTTGCGGACGACCTTGACGATGGCGTCACCGGCGGCGACGGCGGAGTCGGCCTCGACGGCGAGTTCGACATCGGCAAACTCGGCGGTGTTGGACACGGCCACGACGACGCAGTCCTTGTAACCGGCAGCGGCGATCTTGGCGCGGTCGATCTTGAGTATGGGCTGGCCGGCCTTCACGACGTCGTCGGCCTTGACGAAGCCCTCGAAGCCGTCACCGTTCATGTTGACGGTATCGACGCCAACGTGCACCAGAACCTCGATGCCGCTATCGGACTGCAGACCCACGGCGTGACCCATGGTGACGGTCACCTTACCGTCGCAGGGAGCGTAGACCAGATCGTCCTCGGGCCACACGGCACAGCCCTTGCCCAGAACCTCGCCACCAAAGACGGGATCGGGCACGTCGGCCATCTTGATGACCTTGCCCTTGACGGGCGAGCACAGCACGTCGGCGCCAGCAGAAGCAGAGATGGAGGCCGGAGCAGCGGCAGCCGCGGGCTCAGCCTTCTTCTTGAACATGTCAAACAGACCCATACGTTTTCTCCTCTTGATTAAGCGCAACGTTATGCGCATGCCTATGGTGATTATAGTGCCAAATGGTTCAAATGCTAAGGTGGGGACTCGAATCGCGAGCCCTTCCCAAGGCTTTTCCCCAGTGGCACTCATCTTGTCGATTAAGCCAGACCCTCGGTGCCGTTGGACTTAATGATCTTCTGATATGCGAAGAAGCTGTCCTTGCGGCGGCGCTTGTAGGTACCGGTTCCGTCGTCGTACTTATCGACGTGGATGAAGCCGTAGCGCTTGCGCATCTCACCGGTGCCGGCGGACACCAGGTCGATGGGGCCCCACCAGGTGTAGGCAATCAGGTCGACGCCGTCGGCGATTGCCTCGCCCATGGCCTTGATGTGGCTGCGCAGATAGGCGATGCGGTACGGGTCGTGGATGGAGCCGTCCTCCTCGACCTCGTCGTAAGCGCCCATGCCGTTCTCGACCACCATCAGCGGAATCTCGTAGCGGGCGTAAATCTCGTTGAGGGCAATGCGCAGGCCCAGCGGATCGATCTGCCAGCCCCAGTCGGTGGACTCCAGATAGGGATTCTTGCCGCCAAAGGTCATGTTGCCCTCGGTCATCTCATGGTCCTTGTGGGTGCCCACGGTGCCGGACATGTAGTAGCTAAAGGTGTAGAAATCAACCTTGCCGTCGGCGATATCCTGCAGGTCGCCGTCCTCCATCACGAGCTCAACATCGTTCTCGGCCCAGAAGCGCTTGGCATAGAACGGGTACTTGCCGCGCACCTGCACGTCGGAGCAGTACCAGTTCATGGTATTCATCTCCTGCTGCGTGGCGAACACGTCGGCCGGATCGCACGTGGCGGCATAGGAAAGGATGAAGCAGTCCATGTTGCCCATCTTAAACTGCGGGTAATGCTCGTGGGCATAGCGCACGACGCGGCCGCTGGCGACAAACTGGTGATGCAGCGCCTGCATACGAGCCTGCGGCGTAGTGTGGACCGCCGACGCCGGACCCTCAAAGCCCTGAATCATGCTGGTCTCAAAGAGGTTGCCCATGTCCTGAGTACCGCAGTTGATCTCGTTGAAGGTGAGCCAGAACTTAACCTTGTCCTGATAGCGGTCGAAGACGGTCTGGCAGTACTTCTCAAAGAAGCCGATGAGCTCGCGGCTCGCCCAGCCGTTGTATTTCTCGACCAGGTGATAGGGCATCTCGTAGTGCGAGAGGGTCACGAGCGGCTCGATATTGTGGGCACGCAGGCAGTCGAAAACGCGGTCGTAGAAGGCGAGGCCGGCCTCGTTGGGCTCGGCGTCATCGCCGTTGGGGAAGATGCGGCTCCAGGAGATGGACATGCGGAACATGTTGAAGCCCATCTCGGCGAACAGCGCGATGTCCTCCTCGTAGTGATAGTAGAAATCGATGCCGTCATGGTTGGGGTAGAAACGGTCGGGGTCGATGTCGATCGTAATCTGGCGCGGCTCCTTGTAGCTGCCGCCCAGGAAGTGGTCGTCGACGGAAGGACCGCGGCCGTCCACGTTCCAAGCGCCCTCAAACTGGTTGGCGGCGGTGGCGCCACCCCAATAGAAGCCCTCGGGGAACTTGATGTTTGCCATGAGCATCTCCTTTGCATCGC
>URVF01000208.1 GCA_900551185.1 uncultured Collinsella sp.
TTGTATCAAACTAAAGGCCAAGGGGCCTCTGCTATAAGAATCGATTGTCAGGTTATTTGAATTTGAAGATCTTCGAAGCGCGGTACACAGGGGCCTGGGCTGAAAAGAATTAGGTTGGAAGTCGGTCGGAGGCGGGCGGGCATTACGTTTGTCGCGAGTTCCGCATGCAAAGAAGGCCACTTAATGTGGCCTTCGTCTTGCATAGGACTGTAGAGCAGCAAACGTAACGCCCGCCCGTCTCCGACCGACGGTCGAGTGGACTACTTCGCGGCGCCGGGGATGCCGTGGGAGGTTTTGGCGGTTTTGGCTCCGTTTACGATGGCGGTCTGTAGGGCCCTTACTGCGAGCATGCCCAGTAGGTCTAGGGGAATGGCGGCGCTTGCCTGGGCGCCCAGTTTGCCGCTGGCGAGGGTGTAGATGGTGTCGCCGTCGTTGGTGGTGTGCGTGGGACGGATGGCGTGTGCGTAGGCGTCTGCGGCCATCTGGGAGACCTTGGTGGCTTGTGCCTTAGTGAGTTCCACGTTGGTGACGATGCAGCTGATGGTGGTGTTGGTGCGGTCGAGCGGCATCTGCATGGATCCGGCGGCGGCAAAGGCTGCGAGTTCCATGTCGACGATCTGGTCGCTATCGGCTGCGGCGCGCATGCCGGCGACCCACTCGCCGGTGAAGGGGTCGACAACGTTGCCGCAGGCGTTGACCGAGACCACGGTGCCCACCTTGATGGGGCCGAGTGCCACGGCGGCAGCTCCAAGGCCGGCCTTCATGCAGGTGGCGGGCCCCATGAGCTTACCCACGGTGGCGCCCGTGCCGGCGCCTACGTTGCCCTGTTCGAGCTTGGTGGGGGTGTGGTCGAGTGCTTCGCGCACGGCGGCGATGCCGGCCTCAATGTCGGGGCGCACGGTGGGGTCGCCAAAGGCAAGGTCGAAGATACAGCTGGAGCACACGATAGGCACCTGCGTGGGGCCGACGGGAAGGCCGATGCCGCGGCTCTCAAGCTCGCGAGCGACGCCGCTTGCAGCCTCGAGGCCAAAGGCCGATCCACCCGAAAGGCAGACGGCGTGGACCTTGTCGACGGTGTTCTCAGGTCGCAGCAGGTCGGTTTCGCGCGATGCTGGAGCACCGCCGCGAACGTCAACGCCGCCGGTGGCGCCCTCGGGTGCCACGATTACGGTGCAACCGGTGCCGGCCTCCTCGTCCGTATAGTTGCCAAAGCAAAAGCCATCGACATCGCAAACGTCAATGGCCTCAAGCAGTGTATCCATGTTTTACTCCTATCGGTTTTCCGCCGGGCCTTATGCCCGGTCGGGATCCGTACGGTACGCCAAAATTGTAGGCGCTGGGGGATACCCAGCGCCAGATGCAATTACGATAGTTTTTGAATCGCGCGCGCGACGCGTGCAATGGGCAGGCCCACCACGTTGTAGAAGTCGCCCGAAATATCATGTACGAGCATGCGCCCGCCGACGCCCTGGATGCCGTAGGCGCCGGCTTTGTCCATGGGCTCGCCCGAGGCGACGTAGCGCTCAATCTGCTCGTCGGTGAGCTCATAGAACGTCACGTCGGTCACATCGACAAACGACAGGCTCTCGGCGGCGTGCGGGGCTGTGACGTCTCCGGCTCTAACGATGCAGACGCCGGTTGCGACCTGGTGCGTGCGCCCCGAGAGCTCGTGGAGCATGGTGCGGGCTTCGTCCTCGTTTGCCGGCTTGCCCAAAAGCTTGCCATCGAAGGTGACGATGGTGTCGGCCGCGATGGTCAGCTCACTGGGATCGGCGTGCTCGGCGGCAACGGCGGCTGCCTTAGCGCGTGCCAGGCGCTCGACAAGTGTAAGCGGGGCCTCGTCATCAAAAGGAGTCTCGTCGATGTCAGCGGGAATGACGCGGATGTCATAGCCGGCCTCGCGCATGAGTTCGATGCGGCGCGGAGATTGCGAAGCCAAAATCATAGCTGGATGCCCTCGGCAACCTTCTCGACAGCCTTGTCGCCGGCGAGCGTGCGAAGCAGCTCAAGCGCAAAGGGGAGCGACTGGGCCATGCCGCTGGCGGTGATGATGTTGCCGTCCTGCGTGACCTTCTCGCCGGTATAGGCGCCCTCGGGGAAGCTCTTCTCAAAGCCGGGGAAGCACGTGGCGCGGCGTCCCTCGAGCAGGTCAAGCTCGCCCAGGATAAACGGGGCGGCGCAGATGGCGGCAACATGCTTGGTCGCGGCGAACTCGCAGACTACATCGCAGACGCGCTGGTCGGCGCGCAGGTTGGTGGCGCCGGGCAGACCGCCGGGCAGCACGACGCAGTCGTACTCATCAAAGTTAATCTCGTCAAAGAGTGCGTCGCAAGTTACGGGAATCTGCAGCGAGCTTACGACCTCGCGCGTGGGCATGATCGAGACGAGCGTGGCGCGCACGCCGCCGCGACGCATGACATCGACCATGGTCAGGCATTCAATCGTTTCAAAGCCATCGGCGGCAAGAACGGCAACGCTGGGCATAAGGGTTCCTTTCATAGGGCGGCATACAATTAGCCGTCTTATACCCCGAAGACCCCCGCTTGCCACGCTCGATTTCCCAATGTTTAAAATAGCCCCGTCCGAATTAGCTATCCTCACCCATCCTCAACAATCTCAATCTGTAACATCTAGACCCACTTTTGACCCCTAACTGTTACAGATCAAGACAAACGGAAACCGCCCCGACAAAACGTCTAAATCTGTAACATCTACGGACCAAAACCGGGTCTTACTGTTACAGATCGAGATAACCCCCAACATCACCGCCCCGTTCGGGGAACGACCGCCACAGGTACGGCGGGCAGAGGCTCACTTTTTTCCTCGGTTTTTTCTTGACGGAATCTCACCTGTTGTAATACTTTGTCCCAGTCTAAAAACGCGTGGACTTTTCTGGGCGCTAGCCACCTTTTTGCCACGCAACCGAGCAGTCGGTTGCGTGGCTTTTTTCGTCTTGGCAGCAGGTACCACATGCACCGCCAGAAG
>URVF01000209.1 GCA_900551185.1 uncultured Collinsella sp.
GTCGGCAGCGTCAGATGTGTATAAGAGACAGGTATACGTCGACGCCGGCATCCAGGTCCTGAATGGCACGCGTGTAAGCGCCTGAGCGAATGGTGAGGTTGGTGGCGAGCACGCCCACCCGGCGCGTGCGGGTGCTGTTGATTGCCGCGCGTGCGCCCGGTGCAATCACACCGATGACGGGGACGTCGAGCACCTGCTGGGCCAAACGCAAGGCCGCAGCGGTCGCCGTATTGCAGGCGATGACCATGATCTTGACGTCGTGCTTCGACAGCCAACGGCCCGCCTGCAGCGCAAACGAGCGCACCTCGTCCTCGGTGCGGGTGCCGTAGGGGCAGCGCTTGGTGTCGCCGAAGTAGTAGACGGACTCGTGCGGCAACGCCGTCGCAATCGCGCGCGCAACCGTCAGACCGCCTAGACCCGAGTCGAATACGCCAATGGGGCGTGTGTCGCCAGCCAGATTCTCGATATCGGACATTACCTCACCAGATTCTCTCTCGAAAAGATATGGCTCAGAACGATAGGACCGCGCTACGAGCGGGCCGCGACGAGCAGCTCTGCCGTTGCCGCCCAGCCGTCGACAATCTTTCCGCGCGTGACGTAGGCGTTATCGCAGGCATCCAGGAACTCGGGCGCACCGGCGCTGGTCAAACCGTTCTCGACCAGGCAGAACGTACCCACGTGGTCAGCCATGTAGAAGTCGGACTCGGAATCGCCGAGCGCCAGCGTCTCCTCGCGCTCGATACCCAGGCGCTCACAGAAACGTGCGATGGCAACGCCCTTGTTGAGGCCGGCGGGATTGATGTTAAACGCGCGGCCGTCCTCGACGCGTTCGAGCTCGAGCGTCGTCGGCTTGGACAGATGCGTCAGGTGACCGTTGCAGGCCCAGACCAGGCCGCAGCCGGCCTCGTCCAGGATGGCCTGGACCTCGTCGTCGGGCACATCGCCGCGCATGCCGACGGTGACCTCGCGGTACTTGTAGCCAGTCGACATGTCATTGTGGTACTCGATCTTATGCGGCCAGCGGGCGAGAATCTTCTCGCACACGCCAGTCTGCTCGATCACCTGATGCGGCGTGAGGCCGCAGGCGGGGTCGTAGGGCATGTCGCCGGTCAGATACTCCCAATCGTTGGCCTTGAGATCGTACATGACCAGGCCGCCCATCTCGCCGATGTAGGAGTTGAGGCCGAGCACGCGCGCGTCCTCGTGGATCATAGTACGGTTGCGGCCCGAGGTGGGGACCACCTGGATGCCGGCGCGGACAAGTGCCACGACAGCCTCGACGAGCTTGGTCGAGGGGTTGCCGTCGTTGTCGCGCAGCACGCACGAGCCGGGTGCGAGCATCGTGGCATCCAGGTCGGTAAAGACGTACTTAACCTTGGCAAGACGCTCGCGCATCTCGCCCGAAAGCTCAGCGACGGTCGGCAGGGTATTGTGGGACATGGTCACTCCATTACGTAGAAGGGGCTTCTGGTCTTAGGCGTCGTACGCCGCAAGGGTGCGCTTGAGAATCGAACCATCGCGCTCACAAGGCTCGGGTCCGTTCTTGCGCAGCATACGCTCTTCCTCGCCCTTACCGGTCACGATGACCACGGCAGGACGGACGGTCTCACGCACGGCAGTCTCGATAGCGGCAACGCGATCAGTCACGATTTGCCAGCTATCATTTCCCTGCGCCTGAACGTTGCGCGCGATCTCGGCGCAAATATCCTCGACATCCTCGGGGCCGGGGTCATCCTCGGTAATCACGATTCGGTCGGCATACTTGCCAGCGGCGATGCCCATCGTGGTGCGTCGATCGACACCCTTACCACCCGTAGCGCCAAATACAACCGCCAGCTCGCGCTCGGGATAGTTCTCGCGCAAGTCGCGCAGGAGTGTCTCGAGGCTCATGCCGTTATGTGCAAAATCGACGATACCCAAGATTTTGCCCGATACGGACGGATAGAGCTCCATACGGCCGGGAACGAAGACGCCCTCAAAGCCGTGGACGATACCCTCTTCGGAAATGCCCAGGGCCTCGGCGCAGGCAATAGCGGCAAGCGCGTTGGACACATTGAACTTAACCGGCGTGGGAATCACAATGTCGCGCGTAAAGCGGGGCGTGCGCACCGTTGCCACCACGCCGCAGTCACCATTGCGAATCGCCAGCGCAAGCACGTCGGCACGCTCGTCGGTCAGGGAGAACGTCACCGTACGTTCGCAACGAGATGCCGCCTCGAGCACACGATCGACCTTATCCATATCGAGATTGACCACGGCAAAACGACTCTGCGAGAAAATTTTGAGCTTGCTGGCAAAGTAATCCTCGAGCGTCGGATGCTCAATCGGCGAAATGTGATCCTCGCCGATATTGGTAAAGGCGCCGACTTCAAAGGCGATCTTGCCCGTGCGCTCGTATTTGAGGCCCTGGCTCGATGCCTCCATAACCAGCCACGGGGCACCCGCCTCCGCAGCATGTGCGATGCGAGACTGCAGCAGAAAGGATTCGGGAGTCGTCAGCTTGGAAGGACCCGTCTCGATGCCGTCGTCGAACTCAATGCCCGTATTAAGAGCGGGTCGATGACAGCCCGTAAGCTTGGCCTCGTTGGCGAGAATGCCGCGCAGATAAAAGCTACAGGTCGACTTTCCCTTGGTGCCTGTAAAGGCGCAGACCTTCACCTTACCCGACGGGTGCCCATAAAAGGCATCTGCCACCACGGCGAGCGTGCGACGAATATCACTCACAATCACCGCGGGAAGATCAACATCGTAATCGACCTCGGAAACGTAGGCCACGGCGCCATCGGCGATTGCCGAAAGCAGGTACTCGCGCTTAAACGCGCGGCCCTTGCAGACAAACAACGTGCCCGGACGCACCTGGCGCGAGTCGTCAGTCGCAAACTCAATGCGCTGGTCGCACGAAGCGCTCGGTCTGGAAACTGTCTCTTATACACATCTCCGAGCCCACGAGACTAGGCATGATCT
>URVF01000210.1 GCA_900551185.1 uncultured Collinsella sp.
ACGGAGAGCACATTAAGTGCTCTCCGGCTCGTGCGGAACTCGCGATCGACCTTATGCCCCGCCCCTCGGGACTAAGGATACATGGTAGAGGCGCGTGTGCTCCAAAATTCATTGGCTGGCGACCTATTCCATGTCCCGTGGTGGCTCATCTTCGCTACCGGTTAAATAAAAAAGAAGTACCGGTTGGGACCGGTACTTCTTTTAAAAATGCATATGTTGTTGTGACCTTAGCGGTTCTCAATTACAGGCCGCAGGCTGCTTTGAGTTCTTCGACTCGATCGGTTTTCTCCCAGGTGAAGTCGGCGTCTTCGCGGCCGAAGTGACCATAGGCTGCCGTCTTTTCGTAGATGGGGCGACGCAAGTCTAGGTCGCGGATGATGGCGCCCGGGCGCAGGTCGAAGGTCTTCTCTACGGCTTCAACGATCTTGTCCTCGGCAACATGTGCGGTACCGAAGGTGTCGACCATGATTGAGAGGGGCTTGGAAACGCCGATGGCGTAGGCAAGCTCGACCTCGCAGCGGTCGGCCAGACCGGCGGCGACCACGTTCTTGGCGACCCAGCGCGCGGCATACGCGGCGGAGCGGTCAACCTTGGTGCAGTCCTTGCCGCTAAAGGCACCGCCGCCGTGACGGCCGTAGCCGCCGTAGGTGTCGACGATGATCTTGCGGCCGGTCAGGCCCGTGTCGCCCATGGGGCCGCCAACGACAAAGCGTCCGGTGGGGTTCACGTAGATGTCGGCGTTGTCCCACGGCATGTTCTCGGCAGCCATAACCGGCGTAATGACGTGCTCGATCAGATCGGCCTTGATCTTGCCCATGTCCTCGATCTCGGCGGCGTGCTGCGTGGAGATGACGATGGTCGTGACCTCGACGGGCTTGCCTTCCTCGTAGCGCACGGTGACCTGGGTCTTGCCGTCGGGACGCAGATAGGCGAGGGTACCGTCGTGACGTACGGCGGCCAGGCGCTCGGCTAGGCGGCTCGCCAGGTAGTGCGGCATGGGCATGAGGGTCTTGGTCTCGTTGGAGGCATATCCGAACATCATGCCCTGGTCGCCGGCACCGATCAGGTCGATCGGGTCGGTGGTAGCGCCGGTCTGGGTCTCGAAGGACTCGTCGACGCCCTGGGCGATATCGGGCGACTGCTCGTGGATGAGGCTCATAACGCCGCAGGTGTCGCAGTCAAAACCGAACTTGGCACGGTTGTAGCCAATGCGGCGGATAACGCCGCGGGCGATTTCCTGCACGTCGACGTAGGCCTGGGTGCGGATCTCGCCGGCGACGATGACGGTGCCGGTGGTCACGAGGGTCTCGCAAGCGCAGCGGACGTTCTCCACGTTGGCAGGCACGCCGTTGGGGGCGATGTAGCCCTGCTCCTGGAGCTCTATTTCTTTGGCGAGGATTGCGTCGAGGACGGCGTCGCTGATCTGATCAGCGATCTTATCGGGATGACCTTCGGTCACCGACTCCGACGTAAAAACGAAGGACCCGTGTTGGGGCGGGATGGAACGAAGTTCTTCTGACATGATTGTCCTTTCAAAAACGTGTCCCGGCGACCGTTACCATTCCGCCGGGCTCTCTATGCAAGGGCATATCATAGCGCGTAATTCAAACATTCACACCCTTTCCGCACCTACTCATTGGGGACAGACTTAAATGACCAGCCTTACCTAAGTTCCGACAGGTTGCCCAAAGAATGGTCATTTAAGACTGTCCCCAATGAGTAGGTCGGTGCCCTTTGTGCGGAGGTTGCTTTGATGCTTTATACTGGTGCAGTTAGACATCCATCCTGCAATCGAGGAGATTTCCATGGCATCAGACGTTCGCGTCCGCTTTGCACCCTCACCGACGGGCAAGCTGCACATTGGCGGCGCCCGCACCGCTATCTATAACTGGGCTTTCGCCCGTGCTAACGGCGGCACGTTCATCCTGCGCATCGACGACACCGACCCCACCCGCTCCACCAACGAGAACACGCAGATCATCCTGCGCGCCATGCGTTGGCTGGGCCTGGACTGGGACGAGGGTCCCGAGGTGGGCGGCGATTTTGGCCCCTACGCCCAGACCGAGCGCTTGGACCTGTACAAGCAGGCCGCCCAGAAGCTTTGGGACGAGGGCAAGGCCTATCCCTGCTTCTGCACCAAGGAGCAGCTCGACGCCGACCGCAAGGCCGCGCAGGAGCGCAAGGACCCCTTCCAGGGCTATCAGCGCCGTTGCCGCGATCTTGATCCCGAGGAGGCCCGCCGTCGCATCGAGGCCGGCGAGTCCTACGTCCTGCGCATCAAGGTGCCTGAGGACCGCGGCGACGTCGTCATCCACGACGCAGTCCACGGAGAGGTGACCTTCGACGCCAAGGAGCTCGACGACTTTGTCATCTTCCGCTCCGACGGTACGCCCACGTATAACTTCGCGACCGTCGTCGACGATGCCATGATGAAGATCACCCACGTCATCCGCGGCGACGACCACCTGTCCAACACCCCGCGTCAGGTCATGGTCTACGAGGCCCTCGGCGCTCCCGTGCCCACGTTCGCTCACATCTCCATGATCCTGGGCGCCGACGGCAAAAAGCTCTCCAAGCGCCACGGCGCCACCTCGGTGGAGGAGTACCGCGACGCCGGCTACCTGTCCGACGCCTTTGTCAACTACCTGGCGCTGCTCGGCTGGTCGCTCGACGGCGAAACCACGATCATCCCGCGCGATGTCCTGGCCAGCAAGTTCTCGCTCGACCGCATCTCCAAGAACCCGGCGACCTTCGACCCCAAGAAGCTCGACTGGGTCAACGCCGAGTACATCAATGGCATGTCCGATGCTCAGTTTGCCGACGAGATCATGGTTCCCGAGCTGCACGAGGCGGGTCTCATCGAGGGTAATGTCGAGTACGGCGAGGATTGGATCGACGCGCTTGCCGCCATCGTTAAGCCTGTCTCTTATACACATCTGACGCTGCCGACGATCTTACGCG
>URVF01000211.1 GCA_900551185.1 uncultured Collinsella sp.
CGTAGCGGGTGGTTTAAAGCTGGCCGCTGCGCGGCCAGCAGACTAAAGTCTTGAACAAAACGTGCCGCCCCATAAGGGGCGGCACACAAACTTTTTTATCAGCTTTTCTGTAGCGAGCACGCGACGACCCAAAGCGGGCCGGGAGGGCCGGACTACCTTCCCTCAACGCGACCCTGCGAAGCCGTGAGCGAGGAGGGAAGGTAGTCCGGCCCTCCCGGCCCAGCTCACGCTAGCGCCAAGCGCTAGTAGTTCACCACCTGCTCCTCAAAGTACGCCTTCGGGTGGTTACAAACCGGGCACACCTCGGGCGCCTCGGCACCCACATGCAGGTGCCCGCAGTTCAGGCACTTCCACACCTTCACGCCCTCACGCTCAAACACCTCGCCAGATTCAATGCGCTCGACGAGCTTGTTGTAGCGCTCCTCGTGAGCCTTCTCGACAGCACCGACGCCGCGGAACTTCGCGGCAATCTCGGCAAAGCCCTCCTCCTCGGCGGTCTTGGCAAACTCGTCGTACATCGTGGTCCACTCGTAGTTCTCGCCCGCAGCGGCGTCGCGCAGGTTGTCCAGGGTGTCGGGAACGGCGCCGTCGTGCAGATACTTAAACCACAGCTTGGCATGCTCGGACTCGTTGCCTGCGGTCTCGGCAAAGATATTCGAGATCTGAACGTAACCATCCTTCTTGGCCTTAGATGCGTAGTAGCGATACTTGGTGTGCGCCTGGGACTCACCGGCAAAAGCGGTCTCGAGGTTCTTCTTGGTCTGAGAGTTTTCAAAATCCATAGGTGTACTTCCCTTCAACACATGCCGCCCGTAGGCTTCGAGCGGCCTTGTCTTTAGGATGCCCTCATCTCGAAAATCTAAACCTTACAATCCTGTTCTTCAGATTCGGGTGGGCTACACGCTTAGCCAGCGGTCGCCCTCCACGCGGCAAAAGCCCTCACGCTCCAAGTCGGCCAAAATGCCTGCGACGAGATCGTGATCGACCGGCTCGCGGCCTGCCGCCGCCTCCATTTCGTTGACACCCGCCACGGCCTCGGCGAGTGTGATGCCCGCCGGCCGCCCATCGCGCGCAGCCAGCAGCATGCGCACAATATGGGCGCGCTTTTGACGGCGCGAGCCCTCAAACTTGGACTGACGGCTATAGCTCGCCGAGCGCCTGGACGGATTGGGCAGCGTCTTCTTAAGATACGCGCCATAATCCAGCAGCGCGTAATACCATGCGCGCGGTGTATCGGCATCATCGAGCGGCACGGCAAAGGGAGCGATCTCATCCGCCGTCGCGCCGGGAGCCGCCGGACAGGCGGCCTGAATCAGCGGCACCAGCTCGCGATCGGGAACGGCCGGCACATCGGGAAAGAAATGATGCAGAAAGACCGTGCGCACGTTGGTCTCCAGATACACACCCGGTAGATCGAACGCAAACGATCGGATGCCCTGCGCCGTCGCCGGGCCAATACCGGGCAGGGCGACCAGGTCGCGCGCCTCACGTGGAAACTCACCGTCCCAGTCCTCTACAACGCACTGAGCGGCCTTGTGGAGCGCCAGGGCGCGTCGGTTGTAGCCCATCCCCTGCCAAGCTTCCAAAACATCGGAAGGCGCGGCCTGGGCAAGCGCCTGCACGGTTGGAAAGCGATCGAGCCACGCGGGCATACGCATCTCCACACGCTGCACCTGCGTTTGCTGCAGCATAACCTCGGAAAGCCAAATAATGTACGGGTCGCGCGTGCGGCGCCACGGAAGGTCGCGATAACGCAGGACCCCTTCCGAACGAATCATCGAACGAAAGGGGTCCTGAATCATGGCTATGCTCCTTATGCGGCGTTATTCCTCCCGGTAAGCGCACTCGCAGGTGGCGTACTCGGGAAACGCTTCGCGGTCGGCGAACTTGGGATCGACGGCTGGGAACTGGCGGTGAGCGACGATATCGCCCAGCGAAACGGAATCGAGGTAGTCGCGCATCAACGCTTGAGCTCCGGCCCACAGGGAATGATAGCAGCACGTACCCATGCGCGCACAGTCGCCATCGGGCGCAGTGCAATCGTTCATGACCATGGGGCCCTGAACGGCCTCGACGACCTGTCGGATGGTGACATCGTCGGGGCTGACCCTAAGACGCATGCCGCCATGGACGCCACGCAGGCTCTCCACAATACCGGCCTGAACCAAACCATGCTGGATCGAACGGGCAAACGAATACGGGACATTGACCTCTTCGGCGGCAGTGCGAACAGAAAGCAGACGCTCCGGGTCCTCGGCAAGCATCGCGAGCATGCGAAGGGCGTAATCAGTCTTCCTCGATATGTCCATTTTTCCCCTTTCAAGGAATACGAACAGCTCGAACGAGCTCCGGGGCCGAGCTTGTGTCGAGACGCTAAATGACCGCTAGGACATCCAAATGATAAATAGGATATCCACTGAGTGCCGCGCTTGGAGCGAAATGCATCAGATGCGGCCTACAGTGCAATTTAGTATAACCTAACCCCCTGTCTCGTTGAACAGGTGTTGCGCAACAAAGCTGTTGTTTAGACAGATATACTTACTGGATTTTACTTGCGTTCCCGAAGACGCGGGGATTCTGGGCGAAGATGCGCCAGGGCGATCGTTCTATCGAAACAAAGTGCATCAAACGCAAAAAGCCACGTCCGAAGACGTGGCTTTAATTGCGTTGGCGGGAAGTACGGGGCTCGAACCCGCGACCTCCGACGTGACAGGCCGGCGCTCTAACCAAACTGAGCTAACTCCCCAGGCAGACGTTCGCGTTTGTTTCCGCTCGCGTGCGCTGCGGGGATTAGTATACACAGAAGTCTGTCCGGCGCGCAACAACTTTTTTGGAAAAATTTTTCGGGGCCATCCGGGAGGGTCTCCGGGGCTGAGGGCGTGGGTTAAGTTTGCTGCTCTACAGTCCTGCGCAAGACGGAAAGCACATTAAGTGCTTTCCTTTGCGTG
>URVF01000212.1 GCA_900551185.1 uncultured Collinsella sp.
CGTCGGCAGCGTCAGATGTGTATAAGAGACAGCTCCCACGATCTCGGGGTCAAGTGCGGAGGTCGGCTCGTCGAACAGCATGATCTGCGGATTCATGCACAGGGCGCGGGCGATGGCAACGCGCTGCTTTTGGCCGCCGGACAGGCGACCCACGGCGGCGTGCGCGAACTTTTCGAGTCCCACGCTGGTCAGATGCTCCATCGCGACCTTCTCGGCCTCGGCCTTGCTCATCTTCTTGAGCGTGACGGGCGCGAGCGTGCAGTTGTCGAGCACATCCATGTTGTTGAACAGGTTAAAGCCCTGGAACACCATGCCGATGTCCTCGCGCAGCTTGTTGATGTTGCAGCGTTCGGCCGTGAGGTCCTGGCCGTGGAACCAGATGTGGCCCGCGTCCGGGGTCTCGAGCAGGTTGAGGCAGCGCAGGAAAGTCGACTTGCCCGAGCCCGAGGCGCCGATAATGGTGACGACCTCGCCGGGGTTAACGGACAGGTCGATGCCCTTGAGCACCTCGAGCGAGCCGAAGCTCTTGCGCAGGCCCTCGACGCGGATGAGCGGCTCATTGATCTGTGCGGCGGCCGCAACGCCGGTAATGGCGGTATCTGCCATGATGATTCTCCTCGTCTTAAGCCTAGTTAGAGCTGGGCAGCGTGGCAGGAGCCTCGGCGCCGAGCTTTTTGCCAAAGGCCTCGAGCAGGCGGCTCGCCACGAGCGTCAGGATCAGGTAAACCACGAGCGCCACGCAGTAGACCTCCATCTGGCGGTAGTACACGCCGGCGACGGTGGTGGTGGCGTACATGAGGTCGAACACGCCGATGACCGAAAGCACCGACGAGTCCTTGATGTTGATGATGAGCTCGTTGGTGAGCGCCGGAATCGCGTTTTTAATGCCCTGGGGGAACACGACTTTGCGCATGGCTTGCCACTGCGACAGGCCCAGCGAGCGCGCCGCCTCGGCCTGGCCGGGATCGATGGACTCGATGCCGCCGCGCAGGACCTCCATCATGTAGGCGGTGGAGTTGAGCGAGATGGTGACGAGGCCGGCGGTAAAGGTGCTCCAGATCTGGTTGGCCTGGGCGGTCTCGAAGCCCATGCCGCGCAAAACGGTGAAGCCCGCGTAATAGATGAGCAGACCCTGGACCATCATGGGCGTGCCGCGCACGATGGTGGAGTAGACGGTCGCAAAGCCGCGGCCGATACTCTTAAAGAAGCGCACCAGGTCGTTGTCCACGCGGTCGAACGTCTGAATACGCAGGAACACAAAGAGCAGTGCCAGGAAGAATGCGATGACAGTGCCGAAGGTGGCAAGCGCGATGGTGATCTCGATACCGCGAATGAAGAAGTCCCCGCTCTTGTAGGTCATGTAGACCAGGCTCGACAAAAAGTCGCTGGGGTTGGAGTCCGAGACAATGCTCACCTGCACCAGATCGATAAACGACATGACGCAGCGGTCCACGAAAAAGATCGCCGCGATGGCGACCACGACGTAGCTGCCCAGGCGTGCGCCACGGCGGCAACGCTCGGAGGCGAACGGCGACGTTTCGCGATAGTCGTTCCAGTGCATGAGCTTGGTGACCAGCGCCGCCGCCGACACGACGAGCCAGGCCCAAAGAATCGCCCAAAGGCAATCTTGGAACACGCCCGTGGGGGCCAAGAAGCTCAGCGGCGTGGGGTTGCGCTGGCTAAACGCCAGGCCGAGCGCCGCGATAACGCTCGTGCCCAGGTATACATAACGGTGGTCGGCCTTGATAAAGGAGGCCAGGCGATTAATGGTTTTCATGCTGCCTCCCTATGCCGGCTGACGGTCGAGGCACGCGTCCCACATTTGGTCGCGCTCCTCTTGGCTAATGCCCTTGAGTGTCTTGTCGATGAGCTTAAGCAGCTTGTCCGAGCCCTTGCGGCAACCGACATTTGCCGCGACCTCCTGCTTAAAGCCCTCGCCCTCGGCAAAATGGATCGGCACGATACCCGGGTTTTGGGCCATATAGCCCTTCTCGTTCTCGGTGTTGTAGGTCACGGCGTCGCAGGTGCCCTGCAGCAGGTTCGAGAACACCGTGGGGACCGAATCGACCGGGTTTTTGTGCACAACGCCCGGAATCTCGTCGATAACGGTATCGAGCATGGTGTCCTTTTGGCCGAGTACCGTGGCACCGCTAAAGTCGCTGAGCTTGGTAGCGTTTTGGTAGGGGGATCCCTCTTTTACGAACAGGCCAAAGTAGCCAATGAAGTACGGGTCGGAAAAGCCGACAGACTCCTCGCGCTCGGGCGTGGCGCTCATGCCGGCGATGATGAGGTCGATCTGGCCGTTGTTGAGCGAATCGATAAGGCCCGAGAAGCTCTGCTTGACGGCAACGGGCTCGCCACCGAGGGCCTTGCAGACGATCTTGGCGATCTGCACGTCGTAGCCATCGGCATAGGCACCCTGCACGTTGTCGATGGGGATGGTGTACTCACTGGCTTCGGAAACCTGCCAGTTGTACGGGGCGTAGGCCGCCTCCATGCCAATGCGGATCTTGTCCTTGCCGATCACGGAATCGGACAGGTCGTCGCGACCGCCGCCCGTCGTGGGCTGAACCACTTTGAGCGTGGACGGACGCTGACAGCCGGCGAGCGCGCCGGCGACGACGGAAGCGCTCGCAGCGAGAGCGCTACCCAAAAAGATGCGACGGCTGCATACCGGCTGGCGCTGCGCATCGCACTGTTGGGGAGAATGCATAATCTGCCTTCCCTGTTGAATCGTATGCTGACGACTTAACAGGATATACGCCAGCGACCAGCAGCGCAGTACAAGCTCGAAAAATTAATAGACACACGGTAGTCATTGGGAGCGTCGATGTTTTGGCAATGCCAGCGAGCGCCGCCCAGAGCAAACAAGTTGGCATGAAAAAGGCAAGGCATAGACCTTCTGGTCATGCCCTGTCTCTTATACACATCTCCGAGCCCAC